>JAKUPQ010000036.1 GCA_022450665.1 Alphaproteobacteria bacterium
GCCTGAATTGACTCGCCTGTGGGGGTTGTGCGGCGCAACTCTTCCCAACTTCCAGTGGTGCTGGCGGTGTGTTAACACATTCTGGCAATCTAAGTCATGCGGTGTTTAATACGAAATGTCATGGGTAGTATATCCCCCGGAAAAGAGGCACAAAACAGGCGTTGCAGTGGCAGTGTAGCCAATATTCTATGCGCTGCAAAGAAAACTTATCGCGCATTGCCCTGACCTTCATCAAAGAATTGCTTTGGTGTGGGCGCGGCGAACATGGGTAGGACAGAAATTTCTACCCGGCGGTTGCGTTCCCGCGCTACGCCATCGAGCGTTGGGGTGGCGGGGTTGGCTTCTCCTTCGGCGCTAAAACCGATATGGGCAGGATCAATGCCTGCTTCTACCAGTGCGGCTGCCACTGTCGCGGCGCGCTTGGTAGATAATATCATGTTGTCTTCGCGGGTGCCTACGCGGTCGGTATGGCCAGTGATGTCAATGGTGTAATAAGGATAAAGCCGCGTTATTGCCAATACTTCCTGAATGGTAAAGTGTGCATCGTTATCCAGCGCCACGCCACCATTAGGATAAATAATGGTATAATGTGCAGGAAGGCGGATTTTTGGCGCATCGCCTAATGTGTTGCGAATTTGCTCCAGCTCACTCAACTCGGCCATAAATTCACTGTGGCATGGCAGGCTGGTATCATCCATATCGGGTTTTGCCGATTGCATGACCCAGCAATCATATAGCATTTGTGCGCGGGCCAGATTTTGCGGCGATACCCGTTGGAAAAATTCGCTGCGCACTTGTTGTAAGCGTGTGCGGGCATCGTGTAGCTCTGGCAAAGTGTTTGCTTCGATGTTCCATGTATCCGGATTTTCCGGCCCTAAAGTGTCGTCTTGTGCGGCACGCAGACCTTTTTTGGCAAAATAGCGGCTATTATCACTATGTCCCAACTCTTCTTCCGATTCGGCAAAAGATAAATATTCGAGCGCAAGGTCGGAGCGGAAATCGCCATGATCGTTTTCGCGGATATTTTGCAGGCGCTTTAGTGGAGAGCAAGCAGCAGTCAGGCCAATTAGCGTCACAGCGAGCGTGCATATTACCATGCGCGTATTTAGTGGCCTTGCCATAAATTTGCCTCTTGTTCCACTAGGGCTTGTGGTGAAAAACTGATGCGATTATGAAGCCATATCGCTACGCTGTCAATCTGTGCAGCACGTAGTATTGTGTAAAAATGCGTTAAAGTTATTGCACTTATCTATGCAAGCGCGTATAAAACCCGCGAATATTCTCCTTGATATCTAAACTTATCCATTACAGAGAGGTCTTTATGGCTATTGAACGCACCTTGTCGATTATTAAGCCCGACGCTACTGAGCGCAACATCACCGGCGCTATCAATGCGCGTTTCGAAGAAAACGGATTGCGCATTGTTGGTCAAAAACGCATTCGCCTGAGCCGTCTGCAAGCGAAATTGTTTTATGAAGTGCATAAAGAACGCCCGTTTTTTGACGAGCTGGTAGAATACATGGTATCTGGCCCTGTGGTTGTTCAGGTTCTTGAAGGTGACAATGCGGTAGCAAATCATCGTAAAGTGATGGGCGCCACTAACCCTACCGATGCCGAGCCTGGCACTATCCGTCGTGACTTCGCTGAAAGCATCGAGCGTAATTCTGTGCATGGCTCTGACAGCCTAGAAAACGCCGCCCGCGAAATCAGCTTTTTCTTTAGCGATTCCGAATTGATGGTGAACTACTAAAAAGCACTTATGTCTTTGGACATAGCGAATGAATATTAAAGGGTGGCTGCGGCTGCCCTTTTTTATGGCCTATGGGCAACGGATTGAACACAATGCTGGCGTAATGCTTCGGGATAAATACGATGCTCTTGTTCTAATACCCTTGCGGCTAAAGTTTCAGGAGTGTCTTTGGGTAAAACCGGCACTTTAGCTTGCAATATATGTGGCCCTGCATCCAGTTCGGGTACGACATAATGCACCGTGCATCCGGCTTCGGTAGCGCCATCGGCCAGAGCGCGCTCATGAGTATGTAATCCACGATACGCAGGCAGCAGGGATGGGTGGATATTGAGCATTTTACCGCTCCATTTTTCTACAAATGCGGCGCTGAGAATTCGCATGAAACCTGCAAGGCACACAACTTCTGTATTATAGTTTAGTAAAATCTCGTGCAGGGCAGCGTCGTAGGCTTCGCGTGTGGGATAGGAATTGTGGCGCAGCACTTCGGTGCGGATGTCCGCCTGCCGCGCCCGCTCCAGCCCATAAGCATCGTCTGTGTTACTAATAACGACAGCTATTTCTGCCGGATAATCAGCGTGGCTGGCAGCATCTATCAATGCTTGTAAATTACTTCCTGAACCTGAAATCAATACTGCAACACGCTTTTTGCTCATGTGATGGTCACGCCGGGTTGTTCGGTAATTTCGCCCAATGTAAAGACCTGCTCACCCTCCAGCGATAAAAGCTGTATCAGTGCATCTGCTTCGGGGGCGTTAACCACCATTGCCATGCCAATGCCGCAATTGAAAGTGCGATACATTTCTTGCGTATCTACAGGGCCATGGGTTTGTAGCCATTCGAATATGGGCGGCATCGGCCATGCATCTTTACGCAGCGCTGCTCCCAAATGTGCAGGTAAAACACGAGGCAGGTTTTCAAGCAAACCACCGCCGGTAATATGCGCCAAGGCTTTCACGCCCATATGCGAACGAATGGCTTTGAGGCACGACTTAACATAAATTCGTGTCGGTTCCAACAACACTTCTGCCCAGCTTGTCCCTTCGGCAAAGGGAGCTGGGTCTTCGAGGTTGATGGACTGTTGTTGCAATATATGGCGCACCAGTGAAAACCCGTTGGAATGAACCCCACTGGAGGCCAAGCCCAATACAACATCGCCCACTTTAATATGATTGGTATAGGGCAAGATATGATCCCGTGATACTGCGCCCACCGAAAATCCGGCTAAATCATAATCGCCTTCACGATACAATCCGGGCATTTCTGCGGTTTCCCCTCCAATCAGCGCCGATCCGCTAAGGCGGCAACCCTCGGCAATGCCAGCGATAATCGCTTCTGCCGCATGAATATCAAGTTTTCCGGTGGCGTAATAGTCTAAAAAGAACAGCGGTTCTGCCCCTTGCACCACTAAATCATTCACGCACATTGCCACCAAATCAACACCAATGCCGCTATGAATTCCACTGTCGATAGCAAGTTTAAGCTTTGTGCCTACCCCATCAGTAGCCGCTACTAAAATAGGATCGTCATAGCCTGCGGCTTTCAGGTCGAATAGAGCACCAAATCCTCCCAGCCCGGCCATGCTCCCTGCACGTTGTGTGGCTTTGGCATGAGGTTTAATTTTTTCCACCAGCGCGTTACCGGCATCAATATCCACACCGGCAGCGGCATAGGTGGCAGAAGAATGGGGAGTATTAGCCATAGGTTTTGCTTCCTTCTAGGTATGATGCATTCTTTTCTAGAGAAAATTTGCCGATACGTCTATATTCCTTGTGCATTAACGTGCGAGATGCCATATGACAGCATCCGAAAGTTTTTAATTAACGATTAATATAAAGAGTATTCGCTTATGAAGCGCCGTGTAATTATGTGTTTATTGACTGTGTTAAGTGTGGCTGTTGCAGGATTTCCCCTGCAAGTACAGGCGCAAAACACGGGCTATACTATACAAAATGTAGAAGTGTCCGCGAGTGCAGATACAGGAACCACCGCACGAATGAATGCACTTGCACAAGCAGAAAGTGAAGCATTTGCACGGTTGTTAGAGCAATATCTGGCACCAGATGAAGCCGCCGCCCGCGCTGCAAAAACCAAAGATTACGAAATCAGCCGCATGGTGCGGGGCTATGAAGTGCAAAATGAAAAAGTAACAGGAAATAGCTATTCGGCCACACTTGACGTAGCTTTTGACCCTACTCAGGTGCAAACGTTTTTGCGTGCGCCTGCTGTGCCGGCTATGGCAAGCGTGCCTACTGGTGCTGCGCCCGTCACGGCAAATACAGGCTATGTCGGACGCCAGCCAACACGGCCTATATCAGCGCAACCGGCACCTATAGAAACAAATACGCTTACCTCACAACTGGCAAAAATGCATTCAAATGTGCTGGTGTTGCCAGTGTTAACAGCAGCTGGAAATAGCATGTTGTGGGAAGATCGCAATGTGTGGCGCAATGTGTGGAATCGTGCCGAGCGCGAAGATAATCGCTTTATCCGTTTGGCCATTGGAGACCAATCCGACAGTTTAATGATGAGCGCGCCACAGGCAACGAGTGCAGAATATGCTGCATTCAGCCCTCTGGCAGAGCGCTATCAGGCTGCAACAGTGGTGGTGGCAGAGGCGTTTCCTACGGTTTCTGACGGAGTGAACGCGCTGGGTGTGCGGTTGCGCAGTTTGGACGTTCAAGGCCAGAACGATGTGATTGAACTAAGCTATGAGCAAGGCAGCGAAGAAACGCAGGACGATTTGATGCTGCGTGCGGCAGAAGATATCATTGCCCGCATTATGCGCGACGGGCAAGCCCGTAGTGTTGGCCAACTTGAGGCAAATGCACCGCGTAGCAAAATTACAGTATTGAGTCGTTTGAACAAATTAAATGACTGGGTGATTTTGCGCAAGCGCCTTATGGACATGCCGAATGTAGAGAAGATCGAGCTTTCTGCAATTTCCAGCCAGCAGGCCGATATGGTTGTGCATTTTCGTGGCAACCCCATGCAGTTGGAAGCGAATATGACATCGCAAGGATTAAAAGTAAGTAAAGCCTATAATTATTGGGTAGTAGGGTTGTAAAAATGTTTCAAGGTAACCGAAAAATCTGGTTTTGGGCAATTCTTGGTATTTGCTTTTTTGCATTTTTGCACCTGATCAGTTCAATTCTGTTGCCATTCGTGGCCGGAATGATGATTGCTTACTTTCTTGATCCGGCTGCGGATTGGCTGGAGCGTAAAGGTTGTTCGCGGTTAACTGCAACATCGATTTTGGTGTGCGGATTTTTTTCGATCTTAACGCTGTCATTAGTGGCGTTGTCACCCATTCTTTACGATCAGTTTTTGGGGCTGATGAAGGCGATGCCGCGCTATATCGAAAAATTGCGCGAATATGCCGGCCCGCAAATTGAAAATGTTATGCAATCTGTCACGGGTCCCGGTGGCACAAACGATGCCAAGCAAGCGGTAACAAAAGCTTCCGGCACGCTATTTGATGTGGCGACAAACTTCATTACAGGGTTGTTTGCCTCTGGCATGGCAATGGTAAATTTAATTACGTTGCTGTTTTTAACTCCGGTTGTAGCATTTTACTTGTTACGCGATTTTGATGTTATGGTTGCGCATATCGATGGCCTGTTGCCCCGTGAAAGCGCCTCTACTATACGTACGCAAGTGCGTGAAATGGATCGTACCATTGCCGCTTATTTGCGCGGTCAGGTGAATGTGTGTATTTTGCTGGCGCTATTCTATGCCGTGGGTCTGTCGCTTACAGGACTGAATTATGGTATTTTAGTGGGCATAATTTCGGGCTTAATATCATTTATTCCTTTTGTTGGCGCATTGCTTGGATTTGTGGTTGCCGGATTGATAGCCATTTTTCAGTTTGACGATACGATGCGAATTTTGCTGGTGGTTGGGGTGTATGGCATAGGCCAGTTTTTAGAAGGCAATATTTTGGTACCAAAGCTAATTGGTGGCAAGGTAGGGTTGCATCCGGCATGGGTAATATTTGGCATGTTAGCAGGCGGTGCAATTCTGGGTTTTGTCGGGGTGCTGCTGGCGGTGCCTATCAGCGCCATTATTGGTGTGTTGGTACGCTTCGCCACCCAGCAATATCGCGATAGTGTATTGTATCAGGGCGACGATGAGCATCCCTATGTGCCACCAATGCAGCATGTATTGACACAGAAAAAACGAGAGCAACTTAAGCGCAAACATAAAAAAGCTATGGAAAACGCCAAAGAGGCGGCAGGCACAACACCGGCGAAGACAACACCGAAGAAAACCGCATCTAAAGTGAAAAAAGCAGCAAAACCTAAAGCCAAGCCCAATACCGCGTCTGAAGACATGCAAAGCGAAACGCAGGAAACCTTGCCCCATACCCCACCCAAAAAACCTTCGGCATAATAGGGGGAGTGGGTGGTTGCATCTCAATTTAACCTATCGCTGCCCACGGCAACGGCTTATAGCCTTGAAGATTTTGCTGTATCAGGCAGTAATGCCCAATTATTTCATCATATTATCCAATGGCCACAATGGCCGCAGTCTATTCTTGTGCTGCAAGGAGCGGAAGCTTCAGGTAAGACCCATCTGGCAAATATCTGGGCGATGCAGAGTAATGCAACCTTTTTAAAGCCCGCATGTGTGAGTGGTGATATGGTGCAGGACATTGTACAGCGCAAGGTTGCCAATGGTGCTTATGTCATTGATGGCTTGTCACAGGTCGCTGATGAGACGGCTTTATTTCACTTGATGAACGCTATACGCGAACAACAAGGATGGTTGTTGCTTACTACTACCGAAGCCCCTGCGCATTTAGCAATTGGCCTTGCCGATTTGCGTTCACGTCTTTGCGCCGCACCTTTGTTTGCCCTTGCCCCGCCAGATGATGAAGCGTTGACAATGGTTATAGTTAAGCAATTCACTGATCGTCAAATCCGCGTGGGTGAGGAAGTGGTGCAATATCTGCTCAAACGTATGCAGCGTTCTTATGCTTCGGCACGCCAATGGGTAAAGCGTTTAGATGAAGCCGCCCTTACCAGTAAGAGCAATATCTCCGTTAAACTTGTTCGTCAGCTAATGGAAGAAGACGAGCGCAAAAATACCCCTCCAATGTTCTAAGTGACGGATTCTTGGTTGCAATTGCTGGCGATGAAAGGTATGCAATAAGGGGTATGCATGGAAATATTCCACTGCGCGTCGCCAATAATAACGAATAGTAGCACCGCACACATGCCGACAGAACCGACCCTCCCTCAAAAGTCATTGCCCCATCTGCGCTATGTTAAAGTGCTGATTGTGGATGATGATAAACGCATAGCAAAGCTGGTAAAGAGCGTATTAAACGGTTTGGGTTTTTTAAGTGTACATGTTGAGCACTCGGCGCTTGAAGCGTTGCAATATATGGCGAAAGAAGAAGTGGATTTAATTATTTGCGATTGGGTGATGGAGAAAATGGATGGGGTGCAGATGGTGCAGAAACTGCGCAAAGACCTCACAAACCCTAACCAACTTGTGCCAATTATTATGCTAAGCGGCAATTCAGAAAAACCCCATATCGAAAAAGCCCGCGATTCGGGAGTGACGGAATATGTTATGAAGCCATTTACGGCAAAGAGTTTATGCAGCCGTATTATTACAGTTATCGAAAATCCACGCAGTTTTATTATTTCGGATAGTTTTACTGGCCATAATCGCCGCCGCAAGGTGCGAGAATATACCGGTGGCGACCGCCGTAAACCAAAAAAATAGCTTTTTAAAGCATTATTTGTAGCAATTTCTGCCTAATATTTACAAAAAAACGCATTTATTTCATCTTTTTTGTTAAAAAACGTTTCATTAAAAGTTAACAGAGCCTTAATTTTTAACGCATGTTGTTGCGCTGCGGCAATTAGATAAAATATTAGGCAATTGTGGATATCTATTGAAATGCTGGGGATAAAGGCAATTTTTATAGGTGAAAGATGTGCCTAAAAAATAGGCATCGCACTTTATAAAGGTTCAAAATAGCTGAAATAATTGGTGTTTGACAGTGGCTTCAAAGAAACGTAACATGAGATAGTTCAGAAAGTATCTGGCCGTGATCACTAAGTAAGTAACAAAATAGGAGAATATTCTCATGAAACTAACAACCAAATTAAAAATTAGCGCTGGTGCCCTTGCAATCGCTGCAGTTAGCGTAACAAGCGCCCAAGCATATACCGAGACCTTCACCATGTCGGTTGCATTCGCTAACCCTTTTAGCTTCACTGAAGCAGTCGCAGCAGATTTTGCAACCTTGATTAACGTAAACACCACATACGAGTTGGCTCCAGATAGCACGCTTACCCCAGGTGCTGGTGGTGGACAGGTTACTGGCACTGCAGCAGCAGGTACGTATACCGTAATTGATTCTGCGGCAGGTGGTACGGTAGATATTACCGTTGATAATCAACAGGCAGGAGTTAATGGCTTTGTAACCATTGATGAGTTTAACTGCGATTACGGCGGAGGCGCTGCAGTTGGTGGCGTTAGCTGTTCTTTCCCAGGCGCGGCTAACCCAGGTGCTGGTACTGCATTACGCGTAGGCTTTGATATTACCGTAGCCAATGATCCTGCAGATGCTGATACAGATACCGCAGATTTTGATGTTACCGTAGGTTATAGCTAATAATTTTATTAATAAATAAAACGAAAAGGGGTGGCGAAAGCTGCCCCTTTTTTATTTAACATCGCCTATATACCTGTTAGAGATAAGATATGCGTATTTATGTAACAATAGCAATCATGTTGATCTTTGTGGTGCTTCCGCAATCTGTTTTTGCACAGGTGGTGGTGCAGACGCAAAGTCTGCGTGTAGGCAACATCTATCAAACAGGTAGTGGCGGTGCGGTGGTTAAAATTGAAGCCGATGGCACCGTATCGCAAGGGAGCAACCAGCTTGCCGCCCCAATAACTGCGAGAAATGGCACGTACCAAGTTACGGGAATAGCAGGAAATGTGGATATTTCTGTTACCAATATTACAAGTTGCAGTGCATCTGCAACCGTAGACGGGTTTGCCGCCTTGTGGAATGGCACAGGATATGCAGATATTAGCACAACACCCATTGCAGCGGCGGCCTTCGATGGCAACGAAATATTGAGTTTGGGTGTGCGAATTTCTTATGGCGCCGGCGTATCGCTGGGCAATTGTTTTGTGAGTTTTGACCTCAACGTAAATTATTCTTAGTTATTCATAAGCAATATTTTTTCTGATATTTGAGAAACAAGCAACTTTTTGTGGATAAAGGCGGATTTCTTGTGGATAACTGCAAGAAAATACACCTCTTTACTAGATAGTGGGGAGAATAATTTGTATAGTACCATATCATGTATAATTAAACGCATATGCAGATATAGGACTATTTATTATGAGAAGCACATTTTTCGCAAAACTCTTATTATTCGTATTGATGCTAGGTTTTATGCCACAGACAGCGTTGGCAAAGGCCGTGCTGCAAGTCTACCCCACCCGCGTTACCATTGAAGATGGAGAAAATTCGGCGGTTATTAGTGTGATTAATGGTGGCACCAAAATGGGACGCTATCGGGTAGAAATTGTAGATATGGTTATGCCGGAAGAAGGTGGCTTACAAAAGCTACCTGAAGGGCAAACTAAAGAATACAGCGCAAAAGACTTTCTGCGTCTTTCGCCGCGCAGCATCACTGTGCCGCCGGGACAAAGCCAAAAATTTCGTATTCTGTCGCGTATGCCCCGGGATATGCCAGAGGGAGAGTATCGTAGCCATATCAGCGTTTTGATGAGTTCTGAAGATGTGGAAGCAGATCAAGATGGGACATCTGGTGAAGGATTTGGCGTGCGCTTGCGCCCACACATGCGTGTAGTTTTTCCGGTAGTGGTTGTAAAAGGCAATCCTACCTTCACCGCGCAAATCCAAAATATTACCCGCGTTGTGCAGCATAATGTGACAAAGCTTGGTGTGGAATTTGTAACGCAGGGCGATCGCTCGGCTACGGGTACGTTGGTTCTTACTTTGAATAAAAACGGTCAAACCTATGAAATTTTTCGCGGACAGCACACCAATATCTATCGCGGAGTGCCCCGCCGACTGTTTGTTGCACCCCTTAAAATGCCAAAAGACGTGACGTTAGATGGCGGCGTGGTGACAGCCAGATATATGGATGCGCGAGATGAAGACAAAGTGTTGGCCGAAAAAACTGTGAATATGTGAGTGCGTATATGAGCGATTTGGTGGAGCAGGGTTAACAATGTTCTTCAGAAAAAACCTGGCAATATTGTCGATTACGGTTTTTTCTGTAGGGGTTGTTTACCCTGCAATCAGCATTAAGGCCGCAGTTCCTCAGGATATTACCGTCGGCGATGTGCATTTAACATCTAAATCCCTAGCATTCCGCTACAAAGATATGTTTATGGCCGCAAATATTCCCGGCTATAACTATATTGGCGGAATCATGCTGCCACTGCGCTTTAGCGCGGATATTATCGGATCATATGTCGAGGTGGATCATCAACGCGGAATCGCCAAAGGGTGGATAGAGCGTCCGGATAACACTTTTTTGCTCGATATGGCCAAACGTAAATTGCAAATAGGAGAGCAGGAGCGCATTTTACCCCAAGGAGTTGTAACCATGGTGGGGACAGAAATGTATGTGGATGCCTCATTCCTGGCAACCATTCTGCCCGTTAATTATTTGCTGCACTATGACACCAATATCGTAGAAATTCAGCCACAAAAAGACCTGCGCGTGTTCCAGCGCATGGATTTCATTAGTCGCTACTTTGAGAACATTCGCAAACAAGCGGGCTTGCCCTACCGCCCATGGACGTTGGAAGAAGTAATTGCGGCTACCAGCCCTTCCGATCCGGCGGTGCGCCAACCGGGCGTACCAGCGAGTGGCGAAAATATATCGCCGCAGCGCCCTGCCACTATTCCGGGCTTTACACCGCAGATTGAAATTCCTATGGAAGAGCCAATATCTGATAGCCAGCAGGCTGCTCCTTTCGCCACGCCAGGGGTTACACCGCGTGCTCCGCTGGGAGCCGTGGCCATACAGAATGTTCCGCAATTGCCGGTGGCAGGTGCAACGGGGACGGTGGTAGGCATGAATGAAGACGAAGTTGGCCCGGATGCTAATGAAAATGCCAGTGGCAGCGAGGGTAGCAGCTCACGCGTTATCAGGGACGATAATATTTTGCTTGATACGACCCTCGATAAAGAATTGCAAGCTGTGAATGCACCGGAATTGAATGATGATAATTTGATTATTCTCCAGCCGCAACTGGGCGAAATTCGTGGCGATTACATCGAAGCATACCAACATGAAAATGGCACGTATCTGCCGTTAGGGCATTTGATGGATATTTTGGAGTTGGGCATAGGGGTGAATCCGGCGACCCTCGAAGCCTCCGGATTTTTCATTACCGAAGACAATACGTTTTATCTCAACGGCAAGACTAATGAAGCTATTATAGCGGGCAAGAAAATTACGTTTCCTGCAGGTTTGATCATTGCTAACCCGTTTGAGGTGTATGTTGATGCGCAATTGCTCTCGCAGTTGTTACCGCTGGACTTCCAGCTAAATATGTCGCAATTGGCACTGATTATTAATCCGCGTGAGAAATTGCCACTGCAAGCCAAGCTGGAGCGTGGTGAAAAATGGTCGCGCATTGCGGAATGGCAAAAATATGACACTAACCCCTATGCCGATGCGGTGGAGGTGAAAACCCCCTATAAAGCAGCGAGTGTGCCGTTTGCCGATATACGTGTGGGTACCGAATATAACAGTGTTACAGGGGTGCGCAACAATGCGTCGGTAGTTGCAGCGGGCGATTTGGGATATGTGAACACCGAAACCTTTGCCAGCGTGGATTTAAGAGAAAATGACACGGTAAATGCAATTCGCTTTAAAGCCGGACGTTCGGACAGGGACGGCGAATTGCTTGGCCCGCTAAAAGCAAAAGAAGCCTATGTGGGCGATGTACAGTCGTATCCTCTGCCACTGGTGTCTACCTCGCAGCTTGGGCGCGGCGCAAAAATCAGTAACCGTGATTTGCTGCGTCCTGATCAATTTGATGAAACCGATTTTTATGGGGATGCTCAGCCGGGTTGGGAAGTGGAGCTATATCAAAATAATGTGTTGATTGATTTTCAGGTGGTGGGTGAAGACGGACGTTATGCATTCACTGGTGTACCGATTAACTATGGCGATAATACGTTCCGCATTGTGCAATATGGCCCTCAGGGGCAAAAACAGGAAGAAGTGCGCGAGTTTAATATCGACGATAGAATGCCCAAACCGGGCGAATTGAATTATGCCGTGTCTGCTAATCAGCAAGGTGTGGGTCTGATAGACCTGCAAGAAAAAACAACCGGCACAAACCGCCCCGATGGCACTGCTGTGGTGGGGGTAGCAGAATATGGACTGACAGAAAAAATATCTATTGGCGCGGGTTTTGGCCATGTGCCGGTTACTGATATCAACAACAATGTTGCAGAATATGATTTCGCCAGCGCCAGTTTGCGTACATCGCTATTTGGAGTGCGTACCAACTTTGATACGGCCTATGA
The DNA here is from genome assembly GCA_022450665.1 of Alphaproteobacteria bacterium. Classification (GTDB taxonomy): domain Bacteria; phylum Pseudomonadota; class Alphaproteobacteria; order Rickettsiales; family VGDC01; genus JAKUPQ01. Next base: position 12,303 of record JAKUPQ010000036.1, read on the forward strand.
TGTCAGCAATGGTGGGTGGGCGTTTGGGGTAACCGGACTTGCCCGTTATGGCACCACTAATATTCGTGGTGAGCAGCGGGTTTATAGCAATTTTGATTCGGCAGAGCAGGTGCGTAGTTTCTTGCGTCCGGTAACGGCAGAAGAAGTATTGAACGGAGTAACGGATACCCGGATAGAAAGTCAGTTACAGACCTTGACCGATTTCAATGTGAACCGTCCGGTGAGTCTCTCTACGCTGGGAAATATTAGTTTAGGTGGAAATTTTCATTTAGAAACGTATGAAGATGGCGAGAGCGATTTAAGTCTTGGTGGACGAATTTCTAAAAACTATATTGGCAATAATTTTTCGACGGCATTGCGCTATCGCAATTTAGATCGTGGCACGCTGGGAGACGAGCAATTTATTGATGGCACCATGAGCTTGCGCCGCAGATTTGATAATGATTTAACACTGCGTGCGGCGACATCGTATCAATTTGTTCCGGATTTTGAATTTAAAGCAGCCAATATCAGCCTGCAAAAAACATGGTCGGAAGATATCAATACCCGCTTAGAATACAGCCAAAGCCTGTTAGATACCGATAATGGTAGATTAACCGGATATTTGAACTGGGATTTTGATAAATTTTACCTAAGTCCGCGCTTTACCGTGGACAGAGATTTGGAATATTTACTGGGCGTGGAATTGCAATTCTCGCTGGGTATGGATAGCCGCACACGCAACTGGCATATGACCAGTGAACGGCTGGCCAATTCTGGTGCCTTATCCGCCCGTGCATTTATGGATGAAAACGCCGATGGTGTAAAAGACGAAAACGAAGAACTGGTGGAAGGCGTAATCTTTAACGATGAGTTTGAAACCAATGAAGATGGCACCGTATTTATTCCTCGCCTGACAGCGCATCAGCCTCGGTATATCACCGTGGACAAAGATAGTGTGCGCGCCATTGGAGCCAAACCCAAAGAATCTGCCTATGCGGTTATTGGTCGCCCCGGCATGACGACCGAGCTGGATTATGCCATTGTGCCCACACTCGAAATTGAAGGTAACGCCTATTTGGTGCAAGAAGGCGAGCAGTTGGAATACCCAGGCTTATCATTGGAGCTGGTGAATGAAGAAGGCGAAGTGGTGCGTCAGGTGCGTACAGAGTTTGACGGATACTACTATATGCCGGATGTATATCCTGGAAAATACACGCTGCGTGTGGCAGAAAAAGACCAGAAAATGCAGGGGTTAATCGCGGAGCCATATGAAATTGACACCATCGCCCTGCGACAGGAAGGTAAATATGAAGGCTATGTTACCGGATATGATTTTGTAGTGTCTCGCGACGAACCTACGCAGATGAATCCTGAACAAAGCATTATGGTGGCAGAGCAGTCCGATGCCGACACTAACCTGCCGCAAGTGCCAACCGAAACCGACATTGCGCCAGAAATGCAAATCGAGACGGTAGAGACAGAAATAGCAGTGCAGCCACAAGTGCCTGCTGCCTCTCCATCGCCTATCGCTGCAATCACCCCGCCCGAGACCACTACCGCCAGCAAGCCAGAAGCGCCGATTATACCGCCGGCAACGGTAAAAGAAGCACCGGTAAAAACTGAAGAAGCGCGCAAGGTATTTGTTCAGGCAGGTATGTATTGCGATTATACCAATGCACAACGTCAAGTGGATACATTGAAAATTGCAGGATTTAAAGCTTCTCTCAAAGGGCGAAGCTACAAAGGGCAATCATGCTATTTAGTGCAGGTTGGCCCAGCGCGGGATTTGGCTGCCGCCGAACAGATTACCGATGAGTTAGAGAACATGGGATTAGAAAAACCCATTATTGTAGAAGAAAACGCACAAGTATTTGAGTAAAAGGAAAATATAATGGAAGTTATGGGATATGCATTGTCGCAAGAGATGGTGGAAGAATGGGTGTTTATTTATGGCCTGAATCTGGTAGCCGCGTTGCTGATATTGGTGATTGGCTGGATTGCAGCAAAAATCACCCGCAAATTTGCAGCAAAAATTATGGAGCGTGCACGTTTAGAGAAAATTTTGATTAGTTTCCTATCTAACATCATTTATGCATTGGTACTGGCGTTTGTTGTGATTGCATCATTGAATAAGCTGGGCGTACAGACTGCCTCGCTTATCGCGGTGCTGGGTGCGGCGGGGCTGGCCATTGGACTGGCGCTACAAGGGTCGCTGTCGAACTTTGCGGCAGGGGTGATGATTATTTTGTTCAAACACTTTAAAATTGGCGACTTTATCTTAGGCGGCGGCGTTACAGGTACGGTGATAGATATGAATGTATTTACCACCACGCTGAACACCCCCACCAACGAAAAAGTGCTGATTCCTAACTCGTCTCTTACGGGAGGGCCACTTACGAATTACACCGGCAACGATACCCGCCGGATTGACCATATTATTGGCGTGGGATATGACGATGATTTAACTGAGGTGCGCGAGGCAATTATGCGTGTATTGGATAAAGAAGAACGAGTGTTAGATGACCCCGCGCCATTTGTAGGCGTTGATGCGTTGGCCGATAGCAGCGTAAATTTTGTGGTACGCGCCTGGGTGGATAAATCGCAGTTTGGTGCAACGAAATGTGATTTGCTTGAAAACTTTAAGCGCGAATTTGACCGTGTGGGCATTACAATTCCATATCCGCAGCAGGATATGCATGTAATGAAGTTTCCTGCGTCGCAAAACGAAGAAAAGAAAGCGTCATAAACGGTAGTGGCTGACTTTTCCCAACGTTACATCGCGATGGACATAGCTGTTTAGTAACAGGCCAAAACCAAACATCATGGCGAATACCATGGTGCCGCCATAGGATAGCAATGGCAAAGGCACGCCGACTACCGGCAGCAAGCCCATAACCATGCCAATATTAATGGCTACATGTAATAGCAGCATGGAGGTGACACCCAGCGCCACCAATGCGCCAAAGCGGCTGCGAGAACGAATGGCAGTGGCAACACCAAGTATAATCAGCAGTAAATAAATGCCAATTACGCCGGTTGCTCCGACAAAACCGAATTCTTCGGCAATAGTGGTAAAAATAAAATCTGTATGCTTTTCGGGCAAAAAGTCCAGCTGGCTTTGCGTACCCTTCATAAAGCCGGTGCCAAATAACCCGCCAGAACCAATGGCAATTTTTGACTGCATAATGTTATAACCCGCGCCCAATGGATCGGCTTCTGGATTTAAAAAAGTGGTAACACGCTGTTTTTGATAATCATGCAAGAAATGCCATCCAACGGGAATAGCGGCCATAAGCACCAAGCCAACCGCGATAAAATATCGCCAGTATAAGCCTGCTGTAAACAAAATGCATACGCCAATGGCTGCGGTGATAGTGGCCGTGCCAAGGTTAGGCTGCAGCAGAATTAATATCACTGGCATAGCGATAAGCGTAAGCGGTGGAATCAACATGATAGGGCGGCTTACATCTTCGGCAAGCATACCATGATAATAACGCGCTAATGCCAATGTGAGAGCCATTTTCATGATTTCTGATGGCTGGAGGTTTAATCCACCCACGCTTATCCAGCGTTGCGCACCCATTTGTAATGAACCCATTAGCTCCACCACCATAAGCAACGCTAAGCTAAGGAAATAAAAGAGATATGCATAGCGCATTAGCAAACGATTGGGGAATACGGCAATGATCATCATGCCAATAAAAGCAACTGCAAAACGTATTGCCTGACGGCTTGCCCATGGCTCCATACTGCCACCCGCTGCAGAATACAGCATGGCAACACCCAGCCCGCCCAACACCAGAATCAGGCTGACAATAAGCCAGTTAACCTGCGCGAGTTTATTTTCTTTGGGAGAATGTGAAGAATAGCTATAGGGCATATTAATCGCTGGCCTCTTCTTCGAGGCTGGTTTCTGCTGCAGGGGCAGCAGGCTGTTCTAGCCATGGTAATTGTGACCGTGCCGGGGCGATTGCGTCAAAAGGCATGGGCCCAATAAAATGGTTACGGTCGATGGGTGCCGCTATATTTTCGCGGAAATCTATACGGCCAATAGCGGCAAGTTTTTGTGCCATGTGTAAAATATCGCGCACATAGGTGGCTGCTAATCCGCCTCCGCCTCCATGCTCTACAATCAATCCGCAGGCATAGCGGGGTTTATCTAGTGGTGCATATGCGACAAATAAGGCGTGGTGACGATATTTCCATGGAATAGTGTTTTGATCCTGTCCGCGAATCGTAATGCGGCGCACTTGTGATGTGCCGGTTTTGCCCGCCATGGCAAATTGTGGATCGCGTATGCGGCGGCCATATGCGGTGCCGCTGGGAGTATTGGTAACCATCGACATGCCTTCTTGAGCGGCACGTAAATAGGTGGGGTTTATAGCGATATTATCCCATTGTGGCAATGGCGCGCCGGGAAGCTCATCGTCCGGGATAACTAATCGCGGCATTATTAGTTTGCCGCTGCCAAGACGTGCGGCCATCACCGCCAGTTGAAACGGGGTAGAGAGTACATAGCCCTGTCCAATGGACGCATTGATGGTGTCGCCGGTATGCCATGGCTGGTCGTAACTTTTTCGTTTCCATTCCGGTGTGGGAATCAAGCCACTACGCTCGGCGCCAATAGGAATGCCAAAGCGTTCACCTAAGCCAAAATTATGCGCCATTTCGGCTATTTTTTCGATGCCCACACGCTGTGCTACGGTGTAAAAATAAACGTCACAGGATTGGGCAATGGCGCTGCGGTAATCCATATTGCCATGGCCGCCGGGCTTCCAGCAATTGAACCGATGCTTGCCCAAAAAGAAATGGCCGGGGCAATATACCCGCTCATATTCTTTGACAGCGCCTGCCTCTAATCCGGCAATGCCAACCAGCATTTTGAATGTGGATCCGGGAGGGTATTGTCCGGTAGTTGCCTTGTTCATTAAAGGAATACGTTCATTTTCTCGCAATGCGTTCCAGTATTTGGTGGTAATGCCTTTGCTAAAACGGTTGGGGTCGAAGGATGGACAAGACATTAACGTAAGGATGTCGCCACGCTCTATGTCCATAACCACGCAGCCTGCGCTTTCATCTTTCAACAGGTCGAATGTATAATTTTGCAGGCGGGCATCCAGTGTCAGGTGAATTTCTTTTCCGGGAGTGCTGAGCTGGGTGTTTAACTCGCGTACAGCAAGGCCGTGAACATTCACCTCCACTTCTTTTACACCAGGCTTACCGCGTAATTGCAGTTCGAGTTTTTTCTCTACACCGTCTTTGCCCACTTTAAAATCAGGGAGTTTGAGCAGATCGCGATCATCCAGATCGTTTTCAGAGACCGCGCCTACGTAGCCAATCACATGCGACATGGCCTCGGCATATGGGTAGTAGCGCACTTGCCCCACCTCAATTACCATACCCGCGATGGAAGCTGAGTGAAATTCGATGCTGGCAACTTCGTCCCATGACAGGAATTCTTTGAGCAATATGGGCGGGGCATAGCGTCCAGCGCGCCGCTTAGTCACTACTTCCTGCATTACCGAGTCGCTTAGCGGGGTAAGTTGGTGGATAAGCTCTAATGTGGCTTTGATATCCGTTACCTGATCCGTGCGCAGGAGCATACGGTAGTTTTGCTCGTTCGTGGCCAGCGGCGTACCTTGCCTGTCGGTAATGATACCACGCAAAGGTGGGGTGAGATGCAGCTTTATGCGGTTATCTTCGGCCTGTGTGCGATAACGATCGCCTTGCAAAAACTGTAGATAATATAGCCGTGCAACCAAAACCGAACTAAGCGAAAAACCTGCCATGCCCATAATTAAAGAGCGACGGGTGATTTGCGAGAATTTTTTGTTTTCATTGCGCCGCATGTGGCAGAAATATCCTATAGTAATTTGGCTTGTTTTGCTCTGCCCGATGGATCAGGAAGAAAGCCATAAAGCGCATTAAACACTATGTGGAGCAAAGGATACAGTCCAAAGGTAAATACCCACTGCATCATAACAGGTGTGATTGGGATGAAGGATTTTGCATAGGCGCTGGATAATAGCCAATTAAATACAAGGGCAGGTACTAAAACCCAACCAAATCCAAACCATGTGGCCCAAAACGTTTCTTTGACCAGATAACGCTGTTGCGAAAGGATGATCAATCGAAACAAAATAAATACTAAAGATGAGATGCCCAGCGGTGTGCCCATAAGGGAGTCGCGCACGATACCTAATATAAAGACAAACCAAAATGGCATGGTGGATGGCCGGAAAATTGTCCAGTAATAGATACTGATCAGGCATACATCGATGGGGAAATGCGCTAGCCCTGCGAAGCCAATACGTAGCAAGCTGAACAGCAACAACAGCAATGTGCAGATTGCAGGCAATAACATGCGGGCATATTGATCAATTTTTTGTGAATAATCGAACATAACGAACTTATGCAATGAATGAGTTGGCCAGCATATCCATGGCTTATGCTAATGCACAAGCAAGAAATGGGTTAGTGTAATGCAGGAGCGTTATTTATCGTATCGGCGCTATGGCGATGAATGGCGCTAACATAGTCGAGGCGGTGCCAGCTTGCATAGGGGCGGATGGTGGCAACACCATTAGTAATTTCGGTGATCTCGCCTACGGGAAGTCCGGCAGGAACGGTATCACCATCGCCAGAGGTAACTATCTTTTCGCCTACTTTTGCCTTGCTGTCATCAGCCATGTAAATAAGCGTTAATGTTTCGGTATTGTTGCCGGTAGCAATAGCGCGTTCGCGGCTTTCGGATGTCATAACCGGCATACGCGAATTGATGTCGGTTAGTAATAAAATACGAGCGCTGTGCTCACCGGTTTCGATGATGCGCCCAACTAACCCTTGGCCATTAATTACCGGTTGGTTATCGGCAATATTATGGCTGCTTCCGGCATTAATAAGTGCGGTACGGGCAAAAGGGCCACCGCGATCACTGATAACTTTAGCACTTGTGAATTGCAATTCTTCTTTGTTGGTGTAATGCAGCAAGTCACGCAGGGCATTATTTTCTGCTTCAAGCTGAATAGCCACATGCTGCCACTGCATTAAACGGGAATTGGCCTCGCGCAAATCGGCATTTTGGGTATAGATACTTGCCAGATTCGCAAACCAGTTACGTAGTTTTCCCATTGCGTCGGCAGGGTGCGATAATAGTTCCAATGCTGGCGCGGCGCTATCGGCTATGGGGGCGCTGATAGCAGCGCGTGTATTTGGCGAGGTGCGGCTGATAACAATTAATGATAGTGAGGCTAAAATAAGCAAAATAAGTGATGCTCTGCCCACGAACTGACGTGGAGAAAGTGCAATAGCCTGACTCATAGGTTTATGTGATATGCTACGTTTCACGATTCGCTTACGGCCTGATGGCCTGTTATTTGTTGATGGATAAATTAAGACGTTAACCCATTATAGTCGCGAATAGTTAAAAATCTTTTAACTTCACTAGGATGGCTTATTTGACGCCTGTGGATAACAGCCTAAAACAATATGCTTGGCAGTGCAAGGGCTATATCAATCTTGTTTAAACAATACATGTTTGAGCATATCTGAATGTTCTAGTACTTGGCCAGTGCCTCTGGCAACGCAGGTTAGCGGATCTTCGGCAATGAGTACAGGTAAGCCGGTGGCCGCGCTGACTACCTTGTCGAGATGGCGCAGAAGCGATCCGCCGCCCGTCATCACAATACCTTTATCGACAATGTCTGAGGACAGTTCGGGCGGGGTGCATTCCAACGCGACCTTCACCGCTTCGATAATTTGGCTTACTGGCTCGCCCAGACTTTCTGCCACCTGATATTCGGTCAGTACCAGTTCTTTAGGAACGCCATTTAGCAAATCGCGGCCTTTAATTTCCATGGTGCGCCCGTGGCCACCATCTTCTGGCAGGCAGGCGGCGCCGATTTCTTTTTTGATGTTTTCAGCAGTGGTTTCACCAATCAATAAGTTATGGTAACGGCGTATGTAAGAAATAATGGCTTCGTCCATCATGTCGCCACCCACGCGGGCGGAGCGGGAATATACAATGCCCCCCAGCGACAAAACTGCCACTTCGGTGGTGCCGCCACCAATATCCACAATCATGGATCCGGTAGGTTCGGTTACTGGCAGCCCGGCACCAATAGCGGCAGCCATGGGCTCTTCGATAAGATAGACCTCGCCTGCGCCTGCAGCTTCGGCGGCGTCTTGGATAGCGCGTCGCTCTACAGGGGTGGATCCGGAGGGCACACAGATAATAATGAGAGGTTTAGTGAAGCTGCGGCGATTATGTACACGCCGGATAAAATGTTTAATCATTTCTTCGGCGAGTTTGAAGTCGGCAATTACTCCATCTTTTAAAGGCCGTTTAGCATCTATTTTTGCAGGGGTGCGACCCAACATCAACTTAGCTTCATTACCGAATGCATAAGGAATTGATGTGCCTTTATCGTTTACCATGGCCACCACCGATGGCTCATTCAGCACTACGCCTTTGCCGCGCACATAGACCAATGTATTAGCTGTTCCCAGATCGATTGCCATATCGACGGATACAAGACCGAAAAGTTTATTGAGAAATGACATAGACTGGTCCGTGACGAGGTTAAAAAATGAAGGATCAGATGACCTTAATATGAATTCAGCATCTATAGCACATCGATGCAACGATTATTTAGAAAAGTGAGATATACTTTATAAAAAATTCTCGGGGAGAAAGGGTTCAAAAATTGCTACTATATGACTGAGTGCCAAAAGATATGCTAATAATCTTCCGATAACACTTCCTATATATCCAGGCTCAGTAATACGCATTACATCAGGCCGTTCAGCGCCAAAGCGATTTGCGCCAATCGTTCCGTTAGCAAAAATTAAATACAGAAATAATACAGAACCTATAAAAGGAATAAAGATTAATAGAGCCCACCATCCTCTGTGATTAAGATCATGAAGTCGTTGCGCAGATATTGAAAGAAATACGGCTACATTCAAAGCCACAAATATTAAAAGAAATATACTACTCAACACATCTGATATATTTGAAAAGTTTAATGTGCTTAACAAGCCATCTATGCTTATGAAAAAAACTATAGCAAAAATATCGAAAGCGAGAAGCTTAGCTATTTGTAGGTAGAACAAGGTTTTGTCAGCGCGGCCTTGTGTACCCAACATATGATGATAGGTAAGTAAGCCAGCGGGTTTAATGTTAGGGCGTATTTCCTGCATGTGATTATGCCACTTTCTTTTTCTCATAACTGAGCATTTTATTGACCGCGCTTAAATAGGCTTTAGCGGAGGCGACCATGGTATCTACATCGGCGGCATGGCCATTAAACACCTGTCCGTTTGCTTCTTCCAGACGTACGGTAACTTCAGCCTGTGCGTCGGTACCCTTGGTGACGGCATGCACCTGATATAGCTCAAGTTTCGCGCTGTGAGGGTAAATTTCACGAATGGCATTAAAAATAGCATCCACTGGCCCGTTTCCTTGGGTGGTTCTTTCGTGGTCTGTGCCTTCGTAATTTACTATAATAGTGGCGCTTTGCCCGTTGGATCCGCATTGAACAGTCAGGGAGTTAAGGCGAATATGTTCATTTCTGGCTGCCAGTCCTTCATCCAATAGCGATAAAATATCTTCATCGTAAATGTCTTTTTTCTTGTCGGCCAAAGTTTTAAAGCGATTGAAAGCATCTTCAAAGGCGTTATCTCCCAGCACAATGTCCATTTCTTTGAGCTTATCGCGGAAAGCGTGGCGTCCTGAATGTTTGCCCATCACCAAGGTAGATTTATTCAGGCCTATGGATTCCGGTGTCATGATTTCATAGGTGGTGGCATTTTTAAGCATGCCATCTTGGTGAATGCCAGATTCGTGGGCAAAGGCGTTTGCGCCAGTAATCGCTTTATTCACCTGAACTTTTTGTCCGGTAACATTTTGAACCAAGCGCGACAGGCGCATAATGTGCTCGGTTTTTACGCCTACATCAAATCCCAGCATATCAGAACGCGTGCGAATCGCCATTACCACTTCTTCTAAAGCAGTATTGCCTGCGCGCTCACCAATGCCGTTAATGGTAACTTCTGCTTGTCCGGCTCCGGCTTGCAGTGCGGCGAGGGTGTTGGCGGTGGCTAATCCTAAATCGTTCTGGCCGTGGAAACTGAAAATAGCTTTGTCGGAATTAGGCACATTTTCTCGCACATAGGTGAACATATTGCGAATATCGCCGGGCAGGGCGTAACCCACGGTATCCGGCAGGTTGATAGTGGTGGCGCCCGCGTTGATTGCTGTTTCTACCGCTTTACACAAATAATCAAGGTCGCTGCGGGTGGCATCCATGGCTGACCATTCCACATCGTCGGTAAAGCCGCGTGCGTAACCTACCGTATCGGTAATTACATCCAACACCTGCTCACGTGTCATACGGAACTGGTATTCCAAATGAATATCGCTGGTGGAAATAAAGGTGTGGATACGTGGGCGTCGGGCGGGTTTGAGCGCCTCTGCCGAACGTGCAATGTCAGGACGTTTTGCGCGGGAAAGGGAGCAAATAACAGAATTTTCTGCCATTTCTGCAATGGCTTTGACTGATTCAAAATCGCCATCGCTGGCCATGGCGAAACCAGCCTCGATAACATCTACTCCCATTTTATCCAAGCCATCGGCAACCAATAATTTTTCTTCGCGGGTCATAGACATACCGGGCGATTGCTCGCCATCGCGCAATGTGGTGTCAAAAATAACAATGCGTTTTTTGTCAGTCATGGCAGTTGTCCTTGTGTTGGGTTACCGAAAACGCGTGTTAAAACAAGCGGTGTTGCTTCCGGCAAGATATTGGTTGATGCATGCGGCATCTTGTGTGGCTTTCACAATAATGTCAGGGGCGAGGTTTGTACAAGTAGGGAAATTCTTTTTCGCAAGTTTTTCTCCGTCATCCATCAGCTGCACTAATATGCGCTGAGATTTAGGGGGAGGAATTTTTGCTTCTATCAGACGGTTATAAATGGTTTGCACCGCTTGCGTTAGCTGAGCTTTGACATTATCCCGTTCGGGCTGGGTAAGGCGCTGGCATTTGCGTTCGGCCTCAATGCCGGTAGAAATGCGGCTAACGGCTGCCAGTGGCTCATAGAGGTTTTGTGGAATTGCCGGCCGACTGCGATGAATTTTATCGGGCGATATGGTTAGTTTTTGGCGTGGCAATATCGCGCCAGAAGAACTGGCGATCGTCAATGCGAGAATCATTGCAGAGAATAGTTGCATTGCCTGTTCCTGTAGGGGTGGGGGCGGTTGTAACCACCCCCATTTTTTGCTTTTAAAGGGCTTAGCCCGTTTAGTTTTTTGCTTTATCTACCAGTTGATTTTTTGCGATCCAAGGCATCATGCCGCGCAATTTTTCACCGGTTTCTTCGATGGAATGCTCGGCCTGGCGGGCGCGGGTAGCTTTAAAGCTTGCTGCGCCGGATTTGTTTTCCAGCATCCAGTCACGGGCAAAACGGCCAGATTGAATGTCTTCTAACACGCGCTTCATTTCCTTTTTGGTTTCTTCGGTAACAATGCGTGGACCGGTAACATAATCGCCATATTCTGCGGTGTTTGATACTGAATAGCGCATATTGGCCAATCCGCCTTCATAAATCAGGTCAACAATGAGTTTGGTTTCGTGCAGGCACTCAAAATACGCCATTTCTGGAGCATATCCTGCTTCTACCAATGTTTCGAATCCTGCTTGAATTAATGCGCTTATGCCGCCACATAATACTGCCTGCTCGCCGAACAAATCGGTTTCGCATTCTTCTTTGAAGGTGGTTTCAATAATGCCGGAGCGTCCGCCGCCAACCCCAGATGCGTAAGACAAGGCAATGTCTAATGCATTACCGGATGCATCTTGATGCACTGCTACAAGGCAAGGCACGCCGCCGCCTTTGGCATATTCACCGCGTACGGTATGGCCGGGGCCTTTGGGCGCAATCATGAATACATCGAGATCGGAGCGATGTTCGATAAGTTGGAAATGCACGTTAAAACCGTGAGCAAA
>JAKUPQ010000037.1:0-20352 GCA_022450665.1 Alphaproteobacteria bacterium
AAAGCCAAGCTGGCGTTGCAATTCATGTTTGCGGCCATTGCGGTATTATGGGCGCAGCAGCTAGCGCCTCAAGGTTATGAGTCACATGTTACCGTGCCGTTTTTCAAAACTGTATTGATAGACTTAGGTATCATGTTCATTCCCTTTGCAATGGTGGTTGTAGTGGGTGCGTCTAACGCGGTGAATTTAACTGATGGGTTGGACGGCCTCGCGATTGGCCCCATCATGATTGCGGCGTGTTGTTTTGCACTCATAGCCTATTTGGTAGGAAATGAAGTGTTTTCTACTTATTTGCAGCTGCATAATATTAAAGGTGTCGGTGAATTAGCGGTGTTCTGTTCGGCGCTGGTGGGGGCAGGGCTTGGATTTTTATGGTTCAATGCGCCGCCTGCACAAGTATTTATGGGTGATACCGGAAGCTTATCTTTTGGCGGTGCTATCGGGATTATCAGCGTTATAGTAAAACACGAACTGGTGCTGGCAATTATTGGCGGATTGTTTGTGATCGAAGCGCTGTCGGTAATGATACAGGTTGGCTCGTACAAGCTTACTGGTAAGCGCGTGTTTTTAATGGCGCCTATCCACCATCATTATGAAAAACAAGGATGGTCGGAGCCAACTATTGTGATTCGCTTTTGGATTATCGCAATCATATTTGCGCTGATTGGGCTTTCAACTTTAAAACTGCGTTAAAAGGAGATTCTGTTTCGATGATTCGGTTGCCGCGCTATAAAAATGCCAGCGTTGGAGTGTTTGGTCTAGGCACTGCCGGACAGGCTGCCATTGCATCGTTGTTGCAAAGCGACGCAAAAGTATACGCATGGGATGATAATGCCAATAGCTGTGCGCAGCTTGCCGAATCAAAAGCAAAGAATCTGACAGTTAAAAACTTTACCCAATGGCCGTGGCAGGAAATGGACTGTGTGATATTAAGCCCAGGCGTTCCGCTTACTCATCCTCAGCCACATGAGGTGGTGCGGCTGGCGCAAAAAAATGCGGTGCGGCTGGTGGGCGAGGTAGACATATTATATGAAGCACGCCCCGATGCACGCTATGTTGGCATTACCGGCACAAATGGTAAATCTACCACCACCGCACTGATAGGCCATGTGCTGCAAGAAAATGGACTGTCAGCTCAAGTGGGTGCAAATTTGGGCGTTCCGGCCTTAGCTCTCACTACCACGGGCGCAGAAGATATTTATGTGCTGGAGATGTCATCTTATCAGTTGGATTTAATGCATACGACAAGGTTTAATGTGGCGGTGCTACTCAATATCACACCGGATCACCTGGATCGCCATGGGGATATGGCAGGATATATCGCCGCTAAACAGCGGATATTTCAACATCAGAAAAGTGAGGATGCAGCGTTTATAGGTGTGGATGATGCGTATAGCTGCAAGCTGTATGATGCTATTCGGCAGCGTAATACCCAGCATGTCACGCCATTAAGCATTACGCAGACGAATAACACAGCTATCCATGTAGACAGCAACGGTGTATTACACGACCCAACAACAACGCCTGTATTCCGTTACGACTTAACGCAATTACAGCGGTTAAAGGGCGCGCATAATTGGCAGAATATTGCCGCAGCCTATGGCGTTGCCCGGTATTTTGCCATAGACAGCAATGCTATCATGCGCACAATTTACAATTTTTCTGGCCTGCCCCACCGTTTGGAGTTGGTGGCGCAGCTCGGTAATGTGCAGTTTATCAACGACAGCAAAGCCACCAACGCCGAAGCTGCTGCACGTGCCTTAGCACCGTTTGATAATATTTATTGGCTGGTAGGTGGCCGTGCAAAAGCTGGCGGTATAGACGCTCTAGCGCCGTATTTTAACAAAATCACCCATGCATATTTAATGGGTGAGGCGGAAGATAGCTTTGCACAAAGCCTTGAGGGCAAAGTGGCGTATACAAAATGCGGCACATTGAAAAACGCGCTACATATGGCAAATGAAGCTGCACAAGATAATAAAAAAGAGACGGTAGTGTTGCTTTCGCCTGCTTGTGCATCGTTTGACCAATGGAAAAGCTTTGAAGCGCGGGGAGATGCCTTTCGTGATCAGGTAATGGAACTTGCATCTAAGGGAGTCAGTTCATGCGCCTGAGCCGCACTAATACAAGTAAGATTGGCCGTTGGTGGTGGACGATAGATCGCTACACCCTCATTGCACTGGCGGTGCTGATAGGGATTGGCGCGATATTGGTAACGGCTGCAAGCCCGTCTGTAGCCGAGCGTCTAAATCTTCAGCAGTTTCACTTTGTGAAACGCCAGATGATGTATTTGGTATTAGCAAGCGCATTGATGTTTGGGGTGTCGTTATGCAATGAAGTCTGGGTGCGCCGCTTGGCCGTGTTGGGCTGTTTAGGCAGTTTGTTTTTGATGCTGCTTCTGCCAGTTCTGGGCGATGAAGCAAAAGGTGCAACACGTTGGATGACGATTGCAGGGACTTCTGTGCAGCCATCAGAGTTTTTAAAGCCATGCCTTGCAGTAGTAATGGCGTGGATTTTTTCTGAAGGTTTGAAGACACCAGGATTCCCGGGATATCGTGTGGCCATAGGGCTATATCTGGTGGTGGTGCTATTGCTGTTGGTGCAGCCGGATTTTGGCATGGCAATCACTGTATCAATTGTTTGGGGCGCGCAATTTTTCCTTGCAGGCCTACCATTTATATTTGTTTTAGGGCTGATTTTATTGGGCGCTATAGGAGTGTTTGGCGCGTATAATTTCTTTCCGCATGTGCAATCACGCATTGATAGATTTCTTGATCCTGCATCCGGTGATAATTATCAGGTTGCAAAATCCCTCGAAGCGTTCCAAAATGGCGGCGTTCTGGGCAAAGGGCCCGGAGAAGGCAGCGTAAAATTACATCTGCCAGATTCGCATACCGACTTTGTATTTGCCGTAGCAGGCGAAGAATTTGGCATGATTCTGTGTTTGATGATTGTGGCCTTGTTTGCCTTCATCGTATTGCGCGGATTTTATAGGGTGTGGAAAGGGCGCGACATGTTCGTTATGCTTGCGGTTGTGGGGCTCCTCACACAGTTTGGCATACAGGCAGTAATTAATATGGGAGTTGCCATTAATATGTTGCCCGCCAAAGGAATGACCTTGCCTTTCATTAGCTATGGCGGATCATCGCTTGTCGCTATTGCGCTTGGAATGGGCATGGTGCTGGCTTTAACGCGGTTACGCTACGGCTATAGAAACGATATAATAGAAAAAGAAAGAGGTCTGGCATGAGCCGGCATGAAAATACATCGCAACGTACAGTAGTATTAGCCGCAGGAGGTACTGGCGGACATATTTTTCCTGCACAGGCACTGGCAGAAGAATTAATTTCCCGGGGTGTCCATGTAGTGCTGATTACCGATAAACGATTCGAAAAATACACCTCGGCTTTCAATGGCGTGGAAGTGCGCATAATACGCTCTGGCTCTATGAGCGGTGGCGTTATTCGACGCGCTCTGAGCGTGGGTAATATTTTGCTTGGTATTCGCCAATCGCGGAAATTTTTGCAAGAGCTAAAGCCTGTGGCTGTCGTGGGTTTTGGAGGGTATCCTTCTTTTCCCACCATGATAGCTGCAAGCTGGCTTAAATTATATACACTGGTGCATGAGCAAAATTCTGTGCTTGGGCGGGCCAACCGAATTCTGGCAAAGCGAATTTCAAAAATTGCGACCTCTTTTGCTCATACCAGCCATGTACCCGAAGAAGCACAGGAAAAAATGGTATTTACCGGTAATCCGGTGCGATTAGGAATCAAGGCGCTGCATGATGTGCCATATCCTGAACTGACTGAGGACGGTAAAATATATTTGCTGATTATGGGCGGTAGTCAAGGTGCAACAGTATTTAGCAAAATTGTTCCTGAAGCGATAAGCTTGCTGCCCCCAGCATTGCGTAGTCGGTTACGCCTTGATCAGCAATGCCGCCCTGCCGATCTGGATGCAGTGCGCGAGAAATATGCTGAAATGGATGTAAATGCAAATTGCGCAATATTTTTCAACGATGTGCCGGCACGTTTGGCCTCAGCACATTTGGTGATTGGACGCGCAGGTGCATCTACGGTGGCTGAGTTGCTGGTGGCTGGCCGTCCGGCGGTGTTGGTGCCTTATCCTGCCGCGATGGATGACCATCAACGTTACAATGCCAACACAGTAGAAGATGCTGGTGCTGGATGGTTGATGCCTGAAGAAGGATTCACCGCTGCCGCTTTGTCCGATAAGCTGGAGCATTTTTTAACCTTGCCTTCCACATTAACCAAAGCGGCGGAAAATGCCCGTGCCGCTGGCCATCCTGAAGCGGCGCATTTGCTTTCGCAATTGGTGTTGCAAGAGCCTTTGGACAAAATCCTGCCAGTATTGCATACACCTGAAGCCCCCGCTGAGCCACTTAAACTAACTTATGATGCTGCACCCACGCGTGATGTAGCCGAGGAGAATGCCGCATGACTCCAGCTCCTGTTCGTCCGTTTCCACTCGCTAAAACCATGTCGCTGGATGTGGGTGTGATTCATTTTGTAGGCATAGGCGGGATTGGCATGAGTGGCATGGCCGAAATTTTGTGCAATTTAGGCTATACTGTCACCGGCTCCGATATGAGCGAAAGCGCCAATGTAGAACGTCTGCGTAAACATGGCATTGAGGTATTTATTGGGCATGAAGCAAAGAATGTAACACATGCTGCCGTGGTGGTGAAATCTACAGCAGTGCAATGGGATAATCCCGAACTGTTAGAAGCGCGGGAATTGCGGATTCCCGTGGTGCGCCGCTCAGAGATGCTGGCAGAGCTGATGCGTTTGAAAATGACGGTGGCGGTCGCAGGTACACATGGCAAAACTACTACCACCTCGTTGTTAGCTGCATTGTTTGAAGCAGCGCGTTTGGATCCTACCGTAATTAATGGTGGTATTATTAACGCCTATGGCACCAATACCCGCTTGGGACAAGGCAGTTGGATGGTGGTGGAAGCCGATGAATCTGACGGTACATTTACCAAAATTCCCCTCACCATTGCAGTGATTACCAATATCGACCCTGAACATCTGGATTATTATGGTAGCTTTGATGCGTTGAAAGATGCATTCCGCCAGTTTATTGATAATTTACCATTTTATGGGTTTGCTGTGGTATGCACCGATCATCCCGAAGTGGTGGCGCTGAGTGCGAAGGTGATAGACCGCCGCATTATCAGCTATGGCACTAACCCACAAGCAGATGTGCGGGCGATTAACATACGCAATGCATTAGATGGCCAGCACTTTGACGTGGCTATTTCAGATAGGGTAGGTGGTACGGCACGTACGATAAAGGGCTTTGTGTTGCCAATGCACGGAGTGCATAACCTATGTAATGCGTTAGCATCGGTAGCCGTTGGCAATGAGCTTTCCATGAATGATGACGTATTGAAAAAAGCGCTGGAGAACTTTGAAGGGGTGAAGCGCCGCTTTACGGTTACTGGCACAGGCATGGGAATGACCGTGGTGGATGACTATGGCCATCATCCCGTAGAAATAGCTGCCACGCTGAAAGCCGCACGCAGCGTACAAGATACGCAAGGCGCCAAGGTGATCGCTGTAGTGCAACCCCATCGCTATACACGATTGCGCGATTTATTCGATCAATTCACCACCTGCTTCAGCGATGCAGATGTGGTGCTGGTTACCGATGTATACCCAGCCGGAGAAAAACCCATAGAAGGCATTGATAAAGAGCATTTGGTAATGGGCTTGAAGCAAGGTGGCCATCGCCACGTTGCTGTTGTAGACAGCATGGAAACTTTGCCACAACAATTAGCCGAACTAGGGGCAGAGGGTGATATGGTAGTGTGCATGGGTGCGGGTAGCATTACCTACACCGCAAATCAGTTGCCGCAATTGCTTACGCAGCATGAAAAGAAAAATGGAACACAGGGGTAATTCAATAAAACATGACGGTTAGTGTAGAACATACAAATCAGAACCTGCAATCGCGTCTGCCCAAGTTGCGTGGCAAACTGCGTGCAGGTGCAGAGCTGGCAAAAACCAATTGGTTTGGTGTGGGCGGCAAGGCCGAATTGCTTTTTCGTCCGGCAGATGAGGCGGATTTGATGTTCTTTATGCAACATAAACCTGCGGATGTACCGATAACAGTTCTGGGTGTAGGATCGAATGTTATTGTGCGCGATGGCGGTTTGCAGGGTGTGGTAATACGCTTGGGCGGGGCGTTTGTTTCCACCAAAGTGGACGGTGATGTGATCCATTGCGGTGCAGGAGCGCTGGATGTAAATGTGGCGCAAATGGCACAGCAACACAACCTGACGGGGCTGGAATTTTTGAGCGGTATCCCAGGAACAATAGGCGGCGCATTACGTATGAACGCCGGAGCCTATGGCCGCGAGATGAAAGATGTGTTGCTGGAAGCCCGCGCTATTGATCAAGACGGTAAACTACATGTGCTGAAGCCGGGCGATATGCAATACAGCTACCGCCATTGTGCAGGGATACCCGAAAATTGGATATTTACAGGCTGTAGCCTTAAAGCCGCACAAGGTGAGGCACAGGAAATTGCCGCACAAATGCAAAAAATTGCACAGGAGCGCGGCGCCAGCCAGCCTATAAAATCGCGTACTGGTGGTAGCACATTCAAAAACCCGCAAGATCAAAAAGCGTGGCAATTGGTGGATGCAGCGGGATGCAGAGGCCTAACCATAGGCGGTGCGCAGATGAGCGAGCTGCATTGCAACTTTATGATAAATACCGGAGATGCCACTGCCAAAGATTTGGAAACATTAGGCGAAACCGTTCGTGAGCGGGTCAAGCAACAATCCGGCGTTGCCCTGCAATGGGAAATTCGTCGCATAGGAAAGGAGGCCTGATATGAGCAAGCGCGTTGCAGTATTATATGGTGGGCCTTCCGCCGAGCGGGATGTGTCGCTTTCGAGTGGCGCGGCAGTGATAAAAGCCTGTGAAACGCTTGGCTATGACACCATAGCTATTGATGTGGATGCCAATCTGGCCGAAGCACTACATAAAGCCAAGCCGCAAGTGGCGTTCAATGCCTTGCATGGCCGCTGGGGCGAAGATGGTTGTGTTCAGGGATTATTAGAATTATTGCATATTCCTTATACCCATTCCGGTGTGCTTGCCTCTGCATTGGCGATGGATAAGCCAATGGCGCGTAATGTGTTTATAGCGAATGGGCTGTTATGTGCGGAAGGGCGAGTGTGCCATAAAGATGAAATTATCGGCGATTCAGAGCCTATGAAGCGACCCTATGTGATTAAGCCCAGCAATGAAGGCTCCAGCGTGGGTGTACATATTATCATGCAAAATGATAACCGTTTTTTTAGTGGAGCGGATTGGCCATTTGGCGATGAAGTGCTGGTGGAAAAATATATCCCCGGACGTGAAATTCAAGTGGCGGTGTTGGATGGTAAGGCGCTCGGAGCTATTGAAATTAAGCCATTAGGTAAGTTTTATGATTATGAGGCAAAATATACCGATGGCAAAGCGCAGCATATAATGCCCGCACCGCTTGAAAAAGATGTTGAGGCTGAAGTATTGGCATTGGCAGAAAAAGCACATAGCGTTTTAGGCTGTCGTGGATTAACCCGTAGCGATTTTCGTTATGATACCGATACGGGGAAATTTTATATTCTCGAAGTGAATACACAGCCGGGCATGACTCCGCTTTCATTGGCGCCAGAAATTGCAGCCTATGCAGGCATTAGCTTTAACACATTGGTAGACCAACTTATTAATGGCGCACGATTAGGAGATTAATTTATATGGCAAAGCGTAAAAAAACCGCAACAAAGAAACGGCAAGGAACTACGTATCAGCGTAAAACCCGCCGTATTTCGCGTTGGCGGTCTTTTAAGCGCAGTGCCAGCAGTTTTTTCCG
Source organism: Alphaproteobacteria bacterium (assembly GCA_022450665.1). Lineage (GTDB taxonomy): Bacteria > Pseudomonadota > Alphaproteobacteria > Rickettsiales > VGDC01 > JAKUPQ01. The sequence continues at coordinate 7,894 of JAKUPQ010000037.1, forward strand.
CCGTGGATATTATGCCGTGGCCGCAGCCAGTATTACTGTGGCAATTGGCATGGCATGGTGGTGGGTGCATTCAGGCAAATTAACCATGATGGTTGATGAAACCCAGCAATCTGTATTGCAGCAAACTGCTCATGCCGGAATGGAGCTGAAATATATTTATCTGGAGGGGCGCGACCACGCAAATTTAGATGAAGTGACCTCTGCCATAGGGTTAGAAGCAGGCGACCCGATTCTAGGTGTGTCGGTCGATGGCATAAAAGAACGATTGAAGGCATTGAATTGGGTAAAAGATGCGGTGGTGGAGCGTCAACTGCCAGATACGTTGCATGTGCATATTATCGAGCGTATGCCCATTGCTGTGTGGCAACATAAAGGTGAATTAAAACTGGTGGATCAGGGCGGCGAAATCATCCGCAATGCCGATGGCAGCAAAGCAGAATATGGTAATTTGCTGCTTGTGGTCGGCGAGGATGCGCCAGAAACCACAGTAGAGCTTATGCGTATGCTGAATGCCGAACCGGAATTGTTCGTGCAAATTTCCTCGGCAATACGGGTGGGTAACCGCCGCTGGGATGTGCGCTTTCGTAATGGCATAGAAGCCAAGCTTCCTGCGCAAAACCCAGAGCGGGCGTGGGCGATGCTGGCAGAAATGGAGCGTCAGCAACATTTATTGGCACGAAATATTCGCGCTGTGGATCTGAGGTTGGAAGACCGTATGTTTATAGATCTGCCGCCAGAAGCAAAAGATTTTATTATAAACGCAACTTCTGCACGTGATGCGTAGAAGTAACAAACAGGAATACTGGTAAACCATGCATGTAAAACCCGGAATCATTGCTGTACTGGATATTGGCGACACCAAAGTTGTGTGCTTTATCGCTCAGGTCGATCACGAGGGGAACCTGCGCATTATTGGCATAGGCCACCAAGTGGCAAAAGGGATGCGTACTGGCGTGATAACCGATATGGGCGAGGTGGAATCTTCGATCGTGGCAGCGGTGCATGCGGCCGAGCAAATGGCCGGAGAAACCATTGAAAACGTGATGGTAAGCCTTTCGGGTGCAAATTTAATTTCGCGCAGTATTAGTGTTGAAATGGAGCTTGCAGGATCTACGGTTACCGAGCGCGATATGGCTGACTTACTCCAAGAAGGCAGCCATAGTGCCGTTAGCGAGAAATTGGAAATTGTACATTGTATACCGATCAGTTTCTTTTTGGATGATAATCGCGGCATACGCGACCCACGGGGGTTATATGGCAAAAACCTTGGCGCAGAGATGCATCTGGTAATGGCGCCCAGCGTGTTGTTGCGTAACCTGACACATTGCATTGGCCGTTGCCACCTGAATGTTACCCGTTATGTAGTGGCGTCGTATGCTTCTGGCCTTGCCTGTTTGGAGCCAGACGAAATGGAGCTGGATGTGACGCTGATAGATATGGGCGGCGGTGTAACCAGCATTGCGGTGTTTGTGGGCGGAAAACTGGTGTTTACCGATGCGGTTCCCATAGGTGGTATGCATGTGACTAACGATATTGCCAAAGGACTTTCAACTTCACTCAATCATGCTGAGCGTATCAAAACCCTTCAGGGAAGTGCGGTGGTGGCGAATACGGATGCGCAGATGATGATTGAAGTGCCCCAGCTAGGTGAAGACGATGGCAGCGAAGGTAATTTCATCCCCCGTTCCATGTTGGTTAGTATCGTACGCCCACGCATGGAAGAGCTGTTTGAAATGGTGCGTAGTAAGCTGGAAGCAGGGGGCGTCGATAAAGTAGCTGGAAGGCGTGTTGTGATAACCGGTGGTGCAAGCCAGCTATTGGGCGTGAAAGATCTGGCAACACAAATGCTAGGGAAGCAAGTGCGTATAGGCCGCCCACACGAAGCGGTAGGATTGGCCGAAGCGGTAAGTGGCGCGGCTTTTTCTACCCCTATAGGGATGCTGCAATTTGTTGATCGCAAAGTGACGGAAAGCGATGTGTTGGAGCATAGCGCTCCACTGATTGGCGGATCGCGTTGGCAACGAGTAACAGGCTGGTTCCGCGAGAATTTTTAGCATGTGGCCTGCCATAAAGGCAGCCATAAATTTTAACCCAAGCGCAAAAGATGAATATTCATAGAGGTTATCCACAATTTTCTTGACCCACATACTAAATATGGTGTTGGAAAACGTGCGAAAACAATATATATATGAATGTAACAGGAAACGAGTATGTTTCTGCAGCGCGCGCAAATTATTGAGATTTCGGAGAGTGTTACATGACAATTAACCTGCATTTACCGCCAAGAAACGAAGCATTGAAGCCTACTATCACCGTGTTCGGCGTTGGTGGTGCAGGCGGCAATGCTGTTACCAACATGATCACGTCAGACCTGCAGGGTGTAAATTTCGTGGTAGCCAATACCGATGCGCAAGCATTGGAGCGCTCAGCTTGCGAACGCCGTATTCAGCTGGGCATTAATGTCACGCGAGGCTTAGGTGCAGGGGCTTCACCCGATGTGGGAGGACAAGCCGCCGAGGAAGCAATCGACGAGATTTCAGAGTATATTGAAGGCAGCAATATGGTGTTTATCACCGCTGGCATGGGTGGCGGAACCGGCACCGGTGCAGCGCCTGTGATTGCCCGTATGGCACGTGAACAAGGCATTCTAACAGTGGGCGTTGTGACCAAGCCATTCCATTTTGAAGGTACGCACCGCATGCGTATTGCTGATTATGGATTGGAGGAGTTACAAAAATATGTGGATACGCTGATTGTAATCCCAAACCAGAATCTTTTCCGCGTAGCTAACGAACATACCACATTTGCTGATGCCTTTAAAATGGCTGATGAAGTGTTGCATTCCGGTGTGCGCGGTGTGACCGATCTGATGGTGATGCCCGGCCTGATTAATCTTGATTTTGCAGATATTCGCGCCGTTATGCGCGAAATGGGCAAAGCAATGATGGGAACCGGCGAAGCTGGTGGCGACAAGCGCGCTATTGAAGCGGCAGAAGCTGCTATTTCTAATCCGCTATTGGATGATGTGTCTATGAAAGGTGCGCGTGGCGTGCTTATCAATATCACCGGTGGTCCTGACATGACGTTGTTTGAGGTGGATGAAGCCGCAAACCGTATTCGCGATGAAGTAGATCCCGAAGCGAATATCATTTTCGGTTCGACCTTTAATAGCGAAATGGAGGGCAGCATGCGTGTGTCGGTAGTGGCTACCGGTATCGAAGCGGCAGAGCGTACAGAACGCCCCCCTTTTCGCAATAGCAACGCCTCGCAACAAACCTCAGGAGGTGCGCAAAAGCGGGAAACGCGCAGCGACTCTAACGGAGGAAAATTTAATTTTCCCGCAAGCAAACCACGGGTAGCGGCGGCTCCAGCCGCATCAAACCCCGAGCCAGTTGCTTCTTCTGGTAATAGCTCTAATGCGGCGGCGTCGGTGCCAAATTTTAGCCGCGCCCGTAGTGAAGCAGTGGCGGTAAAACACGAAGACTTGCATGAAGAAGAATTTTCGCTTCAAATGCAAGAACCTGAGCCCATGCAGCCTCAACAGGTGGCTCAGGAACAGGTGCAAGGTGAAGATGTGGCGGCGGAGCCAAGCTTTATTCCGCCACGCGCTGCTCAACCCAGTCAGCGTTCACACCATGTGTCGCGCCCAATGGATGAAGACCGCGCCAATGGCCGCCCAGCACGTCCTAGCCGTGAAGAAGGGCAGGAAGATGGCAGTAAACGCATGAACTTTTTTCAGCGCATGACCAATATGGGAACGACAGAGCGTGGTGGGCGCGACGAAGCGCCAGCACCGCGCCGTGTGGAAGTTACCGAAACTAAAAAAGCAGATATCCGCGATACCAAAGCGGCTACCGGTGGAGAAGAGGATTATTTAGATATTCCTGCATTCTTGCGCCGTCAGGCAAATTAAGCCTAATTTACTTAGTATGATCACGTAATAAAGGGCAGCTCACTGGAGTTGCCCTTTATTTTGGTATTTATATCTCTATGCTTGCGGCAGCTTTTTTGCAGATTGCTTATTTGCTTGCGAACTGTAACAAAATGTAATGTAACGTGAATTGAGAGTTGCCTGTGGCGTTGCTATGGTGGGAACATCATAAATCTTTTGCCAAGTAGTCATAAGAAAAGTTAGAGATTATCGGCAGTTAGCCACAGGAAAATTATTATGAATCATTTTGACCAACAACATACATTCGCGCAAGCCGTTACCTGCACAGGCGTTGGCCTGCACAGCGGCGCCCCTGTAACCATGACCTTGCACCCCGCAGACGCAGACCATGGTATTGTGTTTAAGCGCAGTGATATTGATGATGGTAAAAACCTGATTCCTGCCCGCTATGATTGCGTGGTAGATACCCGCCTTGGCACTACTCTTGCCAACGAAAATGGCACAACCATCGCCACCATTGAGCATTTGATGGCGGCGCTTTGGGGCTGCGGCGTAGACAACGGGCTGATCGAAATTGATGGCCCCGAAATACCTATTATGGATGGCAGCTCTGAGCCATTTGTTTTCCAAATCGAAACCGCAGGGTTACGTGGCCAAAGCCAACCCCGCAATGCGATACGCATTACCCGCAAGATTACTGCAAGCAGTGGCGATGCGGAGGTGGAATTGCTACCTTATGACGGCTTTGCCATAGATATCAGCATCGATTTTGAACATAAAACAATTGCACATCAGGCTGCGAGCTATGATTTTTCGCGCATGACATTCAAACACATGCTATCCCGCGCCCGTACATTTGGCTTTGAACACGAAGTGGAAATGCTGCAAAAAATGGGCTTAGCACGCGGTGGTTCGCTGCACAACGCCATTGTGATTGGCGAAGAAGGTGTGTTAAACCGCGAAGGATTGCGCTTTACCGACGAGTTTGTGCGTCACAAAGCGCTGGACGCTATTGGCGATTTATATCTGGCAGGGGCGCCGCTGCTATGCCGCGTTAAGGCCAGTCGCCCCGGACATAGCGTAAATAATCTGGTGCTACGTGCATTATTTGATAATCCAGATGCGTGGACAAATGAGGCCATTGCCCTTAATACCCTATTGCCCACCGAGCTTGCTAATCAGGGCAGTGGGTTGTCTATGGGTGCAAATATGAGCGGCGCATTGCACGAATAATTACAAAATTTACTCACAACAGCAAAAACCCCGTAACACATATTGTGTGCGGGGTTTTTGGTTGTCATCCCTGCGCAAAGCCTGATATAACTCATGGCAGAACGCAATTCTATACAGATAGTGCCACCCATGATGCAACCACAACAATTATCTCGTTTTTCTTCACTGCGCCGCGTTTTGTACGTGTCGGCAGCGGCTATGATTATTACAGCATGTAGCGAAAATAAGAACGATCTTGATTCGTTGGATGAAGGCATCACCATTCCGGTCGAAGAATTATATAATGATGGGAAAAATGCCTTTGATTCGCGAGATTATGAAACCGCTGTTGAAAAGTTTGAACTGGTAGAGCAACAACACCCCTATTCGGAATGGGCGACGCGCTCACAAATCATGGCAGCTTACGCAAACTATCAAATGGAAGAATACGATAGCGCTATTGCTATTTTAGACCGTTTCACGCGGATGCATCCAGGAAATGAAAACATCGCCTATGCTTATTATCTTACTGCTTTATGCTATTACGAGCAGATATCGGATGTAGGACGTGAGCAATCTATGACCGAGCAATCACGACGTGCGCTAACCGAAGTAGTGCGTCGTTTTCCAGAGAGTGAATATGCCCGCGCCGCTAAGTTGAAACTGGATTTGGCTACCGACCATCTGGCCGGAAAAGAAATGGAAGTAGGGCGCTATTACCTGAAACGCGGAGATTTGCTGGCCGCAATTAATCGCTTTAAGCTGGTGGTGGAAAACTATCAAACCACTACTCATGCACCGGAAGCCTTGCACCGCCTGACCGAGGCATATTTATCATTGGGCGTGGACAGTGAAGCCAAAAAATATGCCGCCGTGCTGGGCTATAATTATCCCGACAGCGAGTGGTACAAAGACAGTTATAAATTGCTGGTGAAAGATTCTGATGCAGACGATGCACCGCAAGATACCCGCAGTTTTTGGCAACGCTGGACGCCCGGCAAATAAGCGGAGTTCACCATGCTGGTTCAACTCGCTATTTGCGACATTGTGTTAATCGAAAAAGCTACTATTCCCTTTGCCTCTGGCTTATGCGTTTTAAGCGGTGAAACAGGTGCGGGTAAATCTATTTTGCTGGACTCACTGGGGCTTGCTATTGGCAATCGAGCCGAAAGCCGCTTAGTACGCGCCGGAAAAGATCAGGGCGTGGTTACAGCTGAATTTGATATTACAGACAATGAGGCGCTGCAAGCAATACTGGTAGATTTTGGCATCGTTGTGGAAGACGCCACCTTAATAATCCGCCGTATTCTAACCGCCGATGGGAAAAGCCGCTGTTTTTTAAACGATCAACCCATCAGTGTAACCATGTTACGCAGCATAGGCGAGATGCTGGTAGAGATTCATGGGCAGCACGATCAGCGTGGCTTGCTTGATCCTTCCAGCCACCGACGTCAGCTGGATGATTTTGCGGGATTGCAAAAAGAACGAAAATCTACTGAACAGGCACATAGTGTGTGGCAGGAGCATGCAGCCGCGCTTTCACAGTTGCAGGCCGAACTTGCAAAAGCTCAGGCAGAAGAAGAGTATTTGCGCCATGTTGAAGGCGAATTGGCCGCAGTTAATCCCAGCGAGGGAGAAGAGGCGCAATTGGCAGAGACGCGTCAGAAAATGATGCATGGGGAAAAGCGCATCGCCGCAATACAATCCGCATTGGACGAGTTGCAGGGCAGTACATCGGTCGCGTCGTCGCTTCATGCTGCAGTACGTATGCTTACACGCTCTGCTGCACTTGAGGCCAGCGCAACAGATTCGGTAATGGATACGCTGGAACGCGCCGCACTGGAAGTGGATGCTGCAGTGAGCGAGTTGGAGCGGATTGCCTATGAAAGTCAGTTTAACCCACGCGAACTGGAACAGGCAGAAGAACGGCTCTTTGCACTGCGTGGCTTGGCACGAAAACATAATGTGGCGGTAGATGATTTACGCGAGTTGCTGGAAAAAAACCGCGCAAAATTAGCTTTACTGGAAAATCAAACGACTAATATGACCGCCTTGGAAAAGCAAGTTTCTGAAGCCCGTAATGCCTATGCCGCCATTGCCAAAGATTTATCGCATAAGCGTATGGCAGCCTCACAGGTTTTGGAAAAAGCGGTGATGGAAGAGCTGGATGGTTTGAAAATGGGTGGTACGGTCGTGCAAGTAGCAATCGAGCCACTTACCGAAGATCATTGGGGTGCTGAAGGCATAGATAGAGTAGCGTTTCTAGCTTCTACTAACCCTGGCAGCCCTGCCGCTCCGTTGCATAAAATTGCCTCGGGTGGTGAGTTGTCACGTTTTATGCTGGCGCTAAAAGTAGCCATGCGCAATGTGCGCAGCACTCCGACTGTGATTTTTGATGAGATTGACACCGGTACAGGTGGGGCGGTGGCCGACGCTATAGGGCGTCGCTTGGCGCGGCTGGGTGAAGTGGCGCAAGTGCTGGTAGTAACCCATCTGCCTCAAGTGGCAGCGCGGGGCAGTCACCACTTGCATGTGAGCAAAGCGGCCACCGATAATGTTACCCGTACGCAAGTGGTTGCGCTGGATACAAAAGCGCGGACTGAAGAATTGGCACGTATGCTGGCAGGCGAGGCAATTACCGATGAAGCCCGCGCCGCAGCTAACAAACTTATGGCAGGCTAGCGCATGGCACATTCTTACCCTCACACATCGCAACCCACTATGGAAGAAGCAAAAAAGCAGATTGCCCATTTAAGCAAGCAAATAGCGCAGTACGATGTGGAATATTATCAACAAGACAGCCCGAGTGTTTCGGATGCGCAATATGATGGTTTGCGCGCACAGCTTGTGGCGTTAGAAGCGATGTATCCTGAGCTTGTCGAGGCCGACTCACCAACTGCAAAAGTTGGTGCAGCGCCAGCAAGGGGATTCGCTAAGCTACAGCACAGCGTGCCTATGCTGTCGCTTGGGAATGCATTTATTGAAGATGATGTCGCCTATTTTCTCGCTCGTATACGCCGCTTTTTAGGGTTAGATCAACACGATAAAGTGGCGATTGCCTGTGAGCCAAAAATAGATGGCCTCTCGTTTTCAGCACGCTATGAAAAAGGAAAATTCATTCATGCCGCCACACGGGGAGATGGTAGCGAGGGCGAGGATATTACAGCGAATATGGCAACCATCACCAGCCTACCCAAACAACTTAACGGCGATAACTGGCCGAAGGTGCTGGAGATTCGTGGTGAAGTGTACATGCAAAAAAGCGATTTCCTTGCATTGAATCAGTCGCAAGAAGCGGCAGATAAGCCTGTTTTTGCCAATCCACGCAATGCGGCGGCAGGAAGCTTACGCCAATTGGATGCATCAATAACGGCCAGCCGTAACTTACATTATTTTGCTTATGGGTGGGGCGAAGTATCTTCCCCTATAGCAAACACCCAATGGGAGGTGTTGCAAGCCCTAGAGCAATGGGGCTTGGTAGTGAATTTTTCGCATATGCGCACTGCCGAAACCTTGAGCGAAATTATGCATTATTATGATGATTTGCAGCAAAAACGTGCGGCGCTTAATTACGACATTGATGGAATTGTGTATAAAGTAAACCGGTTGGATTATCAGCAGCGACTGGGGCAGGTAGCACGCGCTCCCCGTTGGGCTGTTGCTCATAAATTCCCGGCAGAGCAAGCAGTTACGCGTCTTGAATCGATTGAAATTCAGGTGGGACGTACAGGTGCGCTCACCCCCGTGGCACATTTGCAGCCGGTTACGGTAGGCGGCGTGGTCGTATCACGGGCGACGTTGCATAACGAAGATGAAATTTCCCGCAAGGACGTGCGTGCTGGTGATACCGTAACGATTCAGCGGGCAGGGGATGTGATTCCTCAGGTCGTGTCGGTGGATATAGCTAAGCGCAACTCTGATTCTGTGCCGTTTCATTTTCCTGTCCAGTGCCCGATATGCGGCAGTGACGCAGTGCGTGAAGAAGGCGAAGCAGTGCGCCGCTGCACCGGTGGGCTTATGTGTGATGCGCAAATTGTTGAACGCCTTAAGCACTTCGTATCACGTGATGCATTTGATATTGAAGGATTGGGAGAAAAGCAGATTCGCATGTTTTGGGATGAAGGAATGATTCGTGAGCCAGCGGATATTTTTAGTTTGCAAGCGCAGGATAAAACCAGCCTGACGCCATTACGCAATAAAGAAGGTTGGGGTGAAAAATCGGCAAGCAACCTGTTTGCGGCGATTGAGCAGGCGCGTAACGTGCCGCTTTCAAGACTAATTTATGCGCTGGGCATACGTTTTGTGGGGCAAACAACCGCCAAAATGCTAGCGCGTAACTATCAGAACTTTAACGCATGGCATAGCGCTATGCTTGCCCTTGCTAATGATGATGAAACCGCTTATGAAGATCTGACACATATTGATGGTATTGGCGATGCGGTGACTTTGGCGCTCAAACATTTTTTTTCCGAAGCCCATAACCGCAAAGCAGTCGATGACCTTATGGCATATTTAACCGTTGAAGATGCAAAGGCCGTTGCCAGCAATACTCCAGTTGCCGGAAAAACCGTGGTGTTCACGGGTACGCTCAGCCGAATGTCGCGCGATGAAGCCAAAGCAAAAGCCGAATCGCTGGGCGCAAAAGTTTCTGGCAGCGTATCGAAAAAAACCGATTATGTGATTATTGGTGCCGATGCCGGATCGAAAGCGAAAAAAGCCACCGCACTTGGCGTTGCTATATTAAGCGAAGATGAATGGTGTAACCTGATAGGATTAAATCCATGAATAAAGCCCCCGAAGCCAATGAGAGCAACCCTTTTCGTCAATGCGAAGGCTATTATGCGCTGCGCTTTATCGTACCGCAATCTGCGCTGGAACTGACCGATGAAATATTTGAAGACATCAGCCTCAGCCTGTCGAGCTTTGAAGCAGATGCAGAAGGTACTATCTGGCAAATTGAAATTTTGACAGAGGAACCGATAGCAGAGCAGGAAATTGATGCGCGGCTCACGCAATTGGCCGAGCAAGCTGATTTTGAAAAACCAATATTTGAGACCAGCTATATTCAACAACGTGATTGGGTGAGTGAAGTGCAAAAAAGCTTTCCCCCTATAACAGCGGTGCGGTTTTTTGTTTATGGGTCGCATTATACCGAAGACACGCCTAAAGACCTTGTGCCAATTAAGATAAATGCGGGCATGGCCTTTGGAAGCGGAGAGCATGAAACGACTTCAACCTGCCTTGCCGCACTGGATAACTTGGGGCAGGAACGCGATTTTAACCGCCTTTTGGACATGGGCTGCGGCTCTGGTATTTTAGCGATTGCTATGGCAAAAATCTGGAAGCATAAAGTAGTGGCGGCAGATATTGACCCGGTAGCAGTGGCGGTAACGGAGGAAAACGCAAAGCATAACGGCGAGTATGAAAAGCTTATTTGCTGTATCAGCGATGGCTATGACAATGCTGTTATTAGCAAGCGCGCACCTTATGATTTGATCGTGGCGAATATTCTGGCGAGGCCACTATGCGATTTAGCTCCGGCCTTGGCTGAGCATCTTGCGCCTAATGGCGTTGCAGTATTATCAGGATTGCTGGATCGTCAGGAAGCGGAGGTGTTGAATGCCCATGCAGCACAAGGGCTTAGCCTAATCAAGCGCTATCCGCAAAATGGGTGGCATACGTTGGTTATAGGGCGAAAATAAAAAGTAGCTTGCAGTTGGTTTTAGTGGTTATTGACCGAGCTATACATTTTTACTATAAGCGTTCCGTCGATAATTTTACTGCGGGCTTGTTCTACAGTTTCAATATGCTGAGCGGTAAATAGGTGCTTGTTGTGTTGGTCGATAGAGTAATCCAAGCCTTTTTCTTTCAGGCCTAAATTAAGAATGCCCGGTTCCCATTTGCCATTCTTGGCATCTTTAAGTGCTTCATAAATAGCATTATCGATGCGCTTTACCATTGAAGTCAGCACATGACCAGGATATAGATAATTCTGGTTGCTATCCACACCAATGGCATAGGCATCCTCTCGCTGGGATGCAGCTTTTAATACACCGAGACCAGATGCACCTGCGGCGGCAAAAATAATATCAACCTCTGCATCAAATAGCGCGTTAGCCATGGCCTCAGCTTGATCTGGTTGATCCCATGCTTCGAAGCTGTTGCCAATATATTCTTCGTTGATTTGAATGTCGGGATTAATATATTTGGCGCCTTGCGAATAGCCATGGCCAAAATTACGGATTAATGGTAAATCGCGGCCACCAATAAATCCGATTTTATTCGTTTTACTCTTGAGTGCAGCCAGCATTCCCACCAAGAAACTACCCTCATGCTCTCGAAATATAATAGATTTTGCATTGATATAGAACGGCGGTAAAACACCATCAATCACCATAAATTTTACATTAGGATATTTCTCTGCCATGTCTAGCAAAGGTGCAGTATCGCTGAAGCTCATGCCTATAATAATGTCGTTATTATCTTCGGCCACGGCAGAAAGGAACTCTCTGTCGCTTTCGCTGCTGTTTTGGCTGTAAATTTTAAGGGGAATTCTAAGTTCTTCTTTTGCCCGTTCTGCGCCGGATTTTACAGCGGCAATAAACGATTTATCGTCAATTCCCTGCACATTGCGATTAAACACAATGGCCGCATTTAGTGCTTTATTTGCCGGAGCAGCAAAGGCCGCTGGTGCAAAAACCAGTGCCTGAAACATGACTAGCAGGGCAGCTAAAAATCGTTTATACATATGTCTTCTGCAGTTGAGCGGTTTTTATTATGATCGTTGATCTGCAAATGATCCAGCCCCACAACCATAGGGCAAGCCGGACAAGAGTCAAATATAAACTGGTGCGGCAAAAATAACAATTTGAGGTGCAATATGACGATCCAGAATTCATCAATAATCACACCAGAAAAATATGCAAAACGTCTGAAAGCAGTGCGTACGATGTTGCGCGAATATGCTGTGCAGGGCTTTGTTATTCCGGTGGCCGATGAATATCAGGGTGAATATCCTCCCGCCTCAGCGCGGCGCGTAACATGGCTGTGCGGCTTTACCGGCTCTGCTGGTGCGGCAGTGGTGTTAGAAAAAAACGCAGCAATATTTGTTGATGGCCGTTATACGCTTCAGGTGCGCCAGCAAGTGGATATGGCGCATTATGAGCCAAAAGACCTGGTGTCGGATCCGGTAGCCGAATGGGTAGCAGAAAAATTGCCGAAAGGGGCAAAATTTGCTTACGATCCGTGGATGCATACGCAATCTGCGGTAGAGGCAATGCAAAAGTCATTCGATAAACACGGCATTACTCTGGTGGCACTAGACCAGAATCTATTGGATGCAGCATGGACAGAAC
>JAKUPQ010000037.1:20362-24184 GCA_022450665.1 Alphaproteobacteria bacterium
GCGGGTGAATCTTCAGATAGCAAACGTGTGCGTGTCGGAGGCCTGATAGCAAAAAATGACGTCGATGCGGCTGTGATAGCTGCGCCGGATTCGGTGGCATGGTTGCTGAATATTCGTGGCGGCGATGTAAGTCATACGCCGCTTGCACTAAGCTTTGCGATATTACATAAAAGCGGCAAAGCTCAATGGTTTATTGATGAGCGCAAAATTTCTTCGGCTGTGCGTGATCATGTGGGTAAAGATGTGAGTATTCATGCGCTGGCTGCATTGGCAGACGAAATACAAATGCTGGGCGCGAAGAATGCTGTGGTGCAGGTGGATTATAAACGCAATGCTGCATGGTTTGTGCAAAAATTACAAAGCTCTGGCGCTGTGGTGCTGGATAAAGATGATCCATGTCTGTTGCCTAAAGCTTGTAAGAACGCGGTAGAAGTCGAAGGTATTCGTCAGGCACATATTCGTGACGGGGTCGCGCTAAGCAGCTTTTTGGCGTGGCTGGATAGTGCCACCCAGCAAGCCGAAGTGACCGAGCTGGAAGCCGAAGAAAAACTTCTGCAATTCAGAAAGCAGCAAAAAGATTTTAAAGAGCCTAGTTTTGATACGATTGCAGGTAGCGCCGAACATGGGGCTATTGTGCATTATCGCGCCACGGAGCAAAGCAATAAAGTGCTGGCACAAAATACGCTATTTCTTTGCGATTCGGGTGGACAGTATTTGGATGGCACTACCGATGTAACCCGCACCGTAGTTATTGGCCAACCAACCAACGAACAAAAGCGCCGTTTTACACAGGTGCTTAAAGGGCATATAGCCATTGCGCAAGCGGTGTTTCCAGCAGGGATTTGCGGCCGGAACCTTGATGTTTTAGCTCGTTCTGCTTTATGGGCAGAGGGGTTGGATTATGCGCATGGCACCGGTCATGGAGTGGGGGCATATTTAGGGGTGCATGAGGGGCCTCAAGGTATTCATTTGCGCTCAGATGTGCCGTTGGAAGTGAATATGGTGCTGTCTAATGAGCCTGGATTCTATAAAGAAGGAGAATATGGTATACGCATTGAAAACCTTGTAGTAGTAACCGAGCAAACCACGTTGCGCAATACAACAAACCGCCCGTTTTATGGGTTTGAAACCCTGACATTAGCGCCAATAGATCGCCGGTTAATTGCGACAGAGTTGCTTACCACAGCAGAAATCGCATGGCTGGATGCTTATCATGCGCGTGTATATATGACGTTGTCTTCAAAAGTGGAAGATAACGTAAAACGGTGGCTAGGCCATATGACACAACCGTTGAATAATGCAACGCAAGCGCCACAGACAAAAGTGGCGATGTAAGGCAGCGCAGGTGAATTGAGGCAGTTATTTATTTTGTTTACGAAACTTTTTTTGCGCTTCCACGGCTAATGCTTTAGCTTCTTCCCGCTGTGTTGCGTTCATTTCTTCTTCTATTTCTTTGAGTAATAGCCTTGCCTGATCGTTCCCATAAAGCTGGCTTTTATACATAAGTGCATGGGCGCGTTTTAAATCTTTTTTTACGCCAGCCAATTCTTGCCAATAAAATGCGGCTTCCATGGCCAGAGCATTAGGGTTATTGGCTTTCGAGGATTCAAGAATGCGCTTCACGCCTTGTTCTTCGTTTTTTTCTATGCCAAAGCCTTTGCGCTGCATGTCGCCCAGCCAGAACAGGGCTTCGGCATTTTTCTGTGCAGCAGATTTTTCAAGCCATTGTACAGCTTCGGCATAGAGCGCATCGCGTTTTTCGATATCACGCAGAATCATGCCATCCATAATCAACATCACGCCCAGCAACATTTGTGCATCGGCGTGTCCCAGCTCCGATGCGCGCTTGAATAATAAACGGGCGTTGTGTTCATCTTGCTCAACGCCATAGCCTTCATTATACATATTGCCTAAATAATACAACGAAGTAGCATCGTCATGCAGGGCTGCTTTTTTAAAATATTCCATTGCTTTTTTATAATCTTTGCTAAAAAAACGCCCTTCGTCGTTATAATAGCCTAAGGCCATATTCTGCCATTCCTGAATTTGCTCGGCGCTGGCCTCTTTTTTCTTGGTTTTAGTTGTCGCGGATGTTTCTGACGTGGTTTCTTGGGCATAAACCAGCGGTGCTGCTAATGTAACACAAACGAAGCAAACACTGAGAAATGTGGTATTAAGAAGTTTTTTTAACATAGTCTGCCATCACTTTTTTGTTTCCAGCTTTATCGAAAGCAATTTCCAAATGCTCTCCTTGCGAGGATTGAACTTTACCGTAACCAAATTTTTGATGAAAAATTCGTGTGCCACGGGGGAAGGAGGCATTGCTTTTTTTAGCGGCAGATGTGGAAGCAGGAGCAGCATCTGCCCGTTTGTTACGTACGGAATTCATAATAGAATCCATTTCGCTTTTCCAGTCGTCGCGGCTTGCGCTGAGAGAGCCAAAACTATTGCCGCCCACATGTTCGATGTGATCCTTAGGCAGCTCATCCAAAAAGCGTGAGGGTATGCTTGATTGCCATTGGTTGTAAATGCGCCGGTTCGCAGCATGGCTGATAAGCAAGCGTTTGCGTGCGCGGGTGATGCCTACATAGGCAAGGCGGCGTTCTTCTTCAAGGCCTTTATTGCCACTTTCATCTAAGGCGCGTTGATGAGGGAACAACCCTTCTTCCCAACCAGGTAAAAATACTGTATTGAACTCCAGCCCCTTGGCGGCATGTAGTGTCATCAGACTCACCATATCGTCGTTACTGGCGTTTTCACGATCCATGACCAGTCCTACATGCTCTAAAAACTCGGTGAGGTTTTCATATTCGCCCATGGCTTTGATTAATTCTTTCAGATTCTCAAGGCGGCCTTGGGATTCGGCACTTTTATCTTGTTGCCACATGGCGCGATAGCCGCTTTCTTCCAACAATAAATCAGCTACCTCAGAAAAATGGGTATGTGTGAGCATTTCGCGCCAGCTATCCAGCCCTTGTACCAGCGCGGCCAGATTAATGGCGGCTTTGCCTTTTAATTCCTTTGCATCCAATTGGCGAAGCAATGCGCGATAGAGCGAAATATGTTCGCTACGTGCCAGCCGATGCAAAGCTTCTAGTGTGGCTTTGCCCACACCGCGCTTAGGAGTATTAACAATACGCTCGAAAGCCAAGTCGTCATCGGGTTGCGCTAAAAGTCGCATATATGCCAACATGTCGCGGATTTCAAGCCGTTCATAAAAGCGCAATCCACCAATAACGCGATAGGGAATGCCAAGGGTGATAAAGCGCTCTTCAAAAGCGCGGGTCTGAAATCCTGCACGCACAAGAATAGCCATATCATTGAGGGCGGTTTTTGCGCGTTGATAGTTTTCTACTTCATCGCCTACATAGCGCGCTTCTTCGGCATCGTCCCACACCGATTTAATGAGAATTTTCTCGCCGGTTTTTTCTTCTGTCCATAAGGTTTTGCCTAGTCGCTTACTGTTGTTGGCAATTAAACTTGAGGCTGCGCCCAAAATATGATGCGTTGAGCGATAATTGCGCTCCAGACGCACTACACTGGCGCCCTCGAAATCCTTCTCGAATTTGAGTATATTGCCAACCTCAGCGCCACGCCAGCTATAGATAGATTGATCGTCATCGCCTACACAGCAAATATTTTTATGTGCCATCGATAGCAGACGCATCCATAAATATTGTGCAATATTAGTATCTTGATATTCGTCTACAAGCACATATTTAAACCGGTTACGAGCATAGCTGGCCAATACATCCGGAAATTTCTGAAACAGGGTGAGGCAATGCAATATTAAATCGCCAAAATCCATTGCACCTAGGGTTT
>JAKUPQ010000038.1 GCA_022450665.1 Alphaproteobacteria bacterium
TATTTCCTGTGCGATGTTGTTGCCAATCAATGCTTTCATTGCATCACGCGATGCGCAGTTTTCCAGCGCTACGTATTGCAGATTCCATTGGTCTGGCAAATAGCTCCACACCTCTTGCCAAAGTTGTTGGTCGCACATCATTCCGGGAAGGAAAATCACACGGGTCATAGGTGCTTTCAACGATAAATAAATCCATAGGCTGCATAGGGTGAACCAAATGCCGAGCTATGATAATTCCAAAACCGCAACTGCGACCAGTTATTCATTGGCGATATATCTTCTACGCGCATTGCATCATAAATCATACTGCGCGTAGCGCGGTTATGTCCCCAGTTGCTATGGGTGACTTCTATCTGCCGGTTACTGATAATGCGCTTCACCACCGCCAAATGCCCATGCTGCAAACGACGAGTTTTTGCAAGTACCAACACCGCCCCTGGTGCGGGCATTGTGCCGCGCCCGTAACGGGGCGACGCTTGGTGCCACCATGTATGCGCATCGCCATATATTTCAATTCCGGAGACTTTACGGGCATATGGAACGCATTGCATAGGTGTGTTGGTATAATGCCCTGAGGCGTGAGGCGAGTTGAACGTACTACCGCCCGAGCAAGCAGTCAGTAACATTATAAAAGCAAAGATAATCCATTGTGAGCGAATGCGAACCATGCATTAGCATAACGCAAATTTTCTTATTCTACAATTTCTGCCAGATTATTATTTGCCGCTTGCCGACATGCTGGAAATTTCTTTGCTTGTTCCCATGCACGCTTCGCTGCTGTGTTTTCTTCTAGCCGAAATGCCGTATTGCCCATACCCACATACGCTGTACATTGGTCAGAAAAACGCTGCGTTACTTGATGATAAGCAATATATGCAGCCTTTAGGTGTTGTGCTTTTTCTAAACCAATTGCCGACTCCATGGCCTGTTGGGCGGTAACAAACTGTGGCAAACGATTGGCAGGAGTCATCACCATTGCCCAATATCCGCTACGTTGCCATAAGCGCATAAACACCGACATTTGCCATGTTTCTTTTTTCTCGCGTCCGGTATGCAGCGTAATGCTGTCATGTGTACGATCATATCCGGTGGCCACAGCATAATGCCATTGCGGCCACCAGCTGAATTTCAGGTTCATTAGCACAATCACCGGATAGCCTTCTGCAATGGCTTGCGTAAGCTGTGCTGGTGCATTGAGCACAAAAGCCTGCATTGCCTGTCGGCGTGGCGCCGTAAGCATATCACTGGGCAATGCCCCTTCGCGCTCAGGGGTAAAAACTGTCGATTTCCAAACTTCGTGACCAATATTCACCTGTTGCGATTGCGCGGCCATAAGCAATGCAGCGGCGGCACATTGGTTATCTTCTTGCACGATTACAGGCACATTCTTTACCTGTGCAGTGTCGGGTTGTTTGGCGCCAAAAACAGCTTCACTGCGACTGGCACAACCAGTCGCAGTGAGCAGAATAAGCAATATTAAAGTAAATAATCGCCCAGTCACTGACGCATTAGCGCACAGAGCGGGTGAATGGGAATACTTTCGTAAGCCCCAGAATATCTGTTATCAGCAATACTAAAAAGATAAATACGGCAGCGCCAAGAATAGCACCTACTGCCTGCCCTGCTGGCAATTCATCGATTTGCTGAGAAACCTGCATAGCTTCAGCATCCGAGAGCGCCGCTGCACGTGCGCGAGCTTCTTCGGGTGAAACACCCCATCCCACCAACTGATTAACCACACCTTCCTGCGCTAAAAACGCATCGATTTTTTTATGGGCTTCAGTTTGTAGTTGTTGGGTATAAAGCGTATCGGTTTCTACAAGAGCAGCATTCGCTGCAGGAATAATTGCAACAGAGTTGATCATTGCAGCAAGTGCGATAGCGGAGGCAGTTTTTAAAAAAGTTGTATGCATGAGAAGGTTCCTTAATTAACAAATAATAAAACCCTTTTAATAAACACTAAATTTTTTGTCTATTGCAAAAGGCGCAATACGCACAACATCATACATGTTTTTTATAACCTTAGTAATGACACTATGATGACGATTAAGGCAAAAACATATATTCGCTCTTCATCAAATGCTTAATAGCGCGCTTCCATGGCAGCGGGTATATCTTGTGGGCATAATAGGCAATAGCGATAAATACGAGCAAATACGCGGCGAAGGTGGCTATTGCAGCTCCGACCACGCCATAGATATGCACACATAAAATAGTCGCACCTATATTTATGCAAATGCCCATAAGAGAAATAACTATTAATGGTTTATTATGCGAAAAATATACCAGATAGCACACAAACAGACTGTAAAGCGCGTGAGCAGCGCCTCCCATTGCCGCCCAAAAAATCACTTGCTGATGGGCGTGATACACCGGATCCAGCAGCCATGTGGCAAGCAGGGGGCCGCTCCACGCAATCGCTGCAACTACCGCACACATGGCTATACCATAAATAATATTCACCTGCGCAACGGCCACTTGTTTCAGCGTGGTAATATCAGTCAATTGACGGTATATCCACGGCACTAAAATACCGCCAAGGGCTAATGTCACTAATTGTACTGCCATACCAATTTTATAATTGATTGCATAAATTCCCACGGCGGCATCGTTGGTCATTTCGGCAAGAATCAGCCGGTCACATGAAGCCAGAATCACCGCATTAAGCGCCAAAAATATCAATGGGTAACCTTGAGTGCATTGTTGTTTAAGCAAGCCCCCAAAGTCAGTGATTTCACCCAAACACATACCATAGCGCCGCAAGATCTGTATTATCGTTGCCAGCCAAAGAATACTAAGTGCTGCAATTGTTCCAGCCAGCAACGCTTGCCACGCAAATTGCCCCCAAATAATCAAACTAATCGCAATCAGCGGTGCAAATAATGCTCCTGCCACCTCAAACAGTAAAAACTGCCACGCCTTACTTTCATGCCGCAGCAACATAGTATTAATGGCAATGGTATTGGACAGAAATCCGGCGAGTGGAATCAACAAATAATAGTGACTTTCTAACCCAAAAAACTGCGGAACAATAAGTGTTACAGGCAAAAGCAACATAAACATACCTATACTTATAACCGCACATAGCATGATCCCTGCCACCAAGTGCCGGCGAAACATATCCGAAGACTCCTGATGGTATGATCTAGCCAGTATGCTGGTTTGCCCCATATTGGCAATGCGGTCATACAGCGCCTTTACCGATGCCCAAATGGTCCATAGCCCAAATTGACTGGGAGTAAGCAGGCGCGTATAAACCGGCAGCAGCAAAAACCCTATTGCCGCATTGGCAACCCCCACAAAAAGATATATCCCCGCATGCCCTATTAAGCGGTGCTTTAATAAGGTAATAAGCGATGTATAGCGGGATACGGCATTATTTTTTTTCAATGAATTTCCATTCCAGCGGCGTGCCTCGCGCAATATTCTGCGTGGCGGACTTGCCGATAAATTGCTCAATATATTTTGGCGGCAACCCTTCATTAGGCCGAATTGCCCGTATATTAGACGGGCTGAACAACTCCCCTTTTTGCATTGACTGCCTAACATAGAGCGAGCGACGATAATGCAGTGCATTTTGCTCTGATTTAGTGGCACCGTAAAATACCTCGCCCACCGCCTGCGCGGCATGAGCGGTTTCTGCAACCAATTGTGCCAAACCTTGCGGATCAATCGAGAACGCGCTATCCACGCCGCCATCATTCGCCTGTAGTGTCACATGTTTTTCTATCACCGTAGCACCCATAGCAACGCTGGCAATTGCAGCGCCCATGCCAATAGTGTGATCCGATAACCCCACCTCGCATTGGAAGCGCTCGCGCATATGCTCTATAGTGCGCAAATTTGAATCAGTGGGGCTAGCGGGATAGGTGCTGGTGCATTTTAGTAATATCACCTTCTTGCAGCCCACATTACGTGCGGTGGTTACTGCTTCTTCAATTTCGGCCTCGCTGGCAAGCCCTGTAGAAATAATTACCGGTTTACCTAGTGTCGCTACTTTTTTGATAAGCGGCAAATCTATGTTCTCAAACGAGGCGATTTTATAGCAATCAACCTGATGTGCATGCAGGAAGTCTGCCGCTTTTTCATCGAAAGGCGAGCTAAGCACCACCAGACCCTTTGCCCGCGCTCTTTCAAAAATGGGCGCGTGCCATTCCCACGGGGTTGCCGCTTGCTGGTAGAGCGAATACAGGCTTCTTCCATGCCATGGGCTGTTTATGTCATTAATGCGGAATGCGGGGCAGTCACTATCCAAAGTCATAGAATCAGCAGTATAGGTTTGCAATTTTAACGCATGTGCTCCTGATTGCGCCACCGCATCCACTATTGCTAACGCCCGATCAAGCGATCCATTATGATTGCCCGACATTTCGGCAATAATAAATGGTGGCAGCCCTTGGCCTATGGAGTGTTTGCCTAAAGTAATAGTATTACTCATATCCCTCCCACCGCTTTGCTGTAGCCATTATCGTCTTTGTGATATCCTGCTTTGGCTAAATAGCGATGCGCCGCCGCATTATCTGTTAGCGCATCCGCAGTCAGACGATTAATATGAGGATAATGTGTGCAAATCCACAACTCCGCCGTTTGCAACAATGCGTTTCCCCTGCCATAAACATGCGGCAATGTATAAAGCGATACCAGCGCAGAATCCTCCTGCATGTCAAAGCGCACCACACCTATGGGCTGCTCGTTAACAAGCCCAATCAGCAACACTCGGTTTTCATCGGCCAGCACGTTTTCTAGCCATTTGTGATGTTCTTGGGGTGCAATAATACCATTATTATGTGATGCCGCACGAATAGACTCGTGGTTCCGCCACTCCAGCAACGCATCTTCATCTTCTGAATTGGCCAACCTGAATGTGATTAGCCCCATTTCATCTACCACCCGCTTTGTGCCTTGCGCATCGACCATTCGCAAACTTGTTTCGCTGCATTGCGCACGTAGCGCTGGGTTTTCTATAAATTCCTGTATAGCATCTTGCAACGTCTGATCTTGCTTGGGGGTATATATCATGCCCATTTGCGCGGCATGTTCTACACTGGCTATCTGATTTTCTGCCACCGCAATTGTCAGGCTGGGTAATCCCATTGATGCCCTTTCCCATACCGAAACGCCACCTGCGCCAATCGCCATATCGGCGGCGGCCATTAATTGTGCCATGCGATCAGACTGCACATGGCAGTGAAATCCATACGTGGCGCATTGCTGCGTAATATCCTCGAATGCCGGATGCTGCGCACCAATCACCACATCAATTTCAGCCTTAACATTCAATTCTATCAATGCATTAAGCACTTTTGCTGTCCAGTTTTGGCTGTCTGCCCCACCGAAAGATACCAAAATGCGCTGCACCGAACCTACACGCCGCATAAGGCTATCACGGGCGCACACAAATTCTTCGCGCAACAACGCATATTCTGCTCCCAATAATGGCCGGCATTTTGCCGGAAGCTTTTCAGCATAACGCGTTTGTGCATGCGGATAAGCGTTTTGATCGAGCAATATATCACAATCATGCATTCGATCCGCCAGATCATCTATTGCCAGTATTTGAGGTGCAGCGGCGCGCATATAAACTTCCCAGTCACTACTTAGGCCATAATGATCAATAATTAGCCACTCCAATGTTACTGCCGACACATAGCGCAAGCATTCTTGCGCATCTGCCTGTTGCGATGTGCCCAGCCATTTTGCATGTGCCAGTGAATCTGTCGCCTGTACTGCATCAGTTAATGGCACAAACACATGCCCTGCCTGCTGGATGCTATCAATCAGGTAATCGGGCATATGGCGGCTAAGAAACAGGGTTTTTCTTTGGTGTTTTTTCAACGCATTTGCCAATGTCAGGCAGCGCATAACATGGCCGGTGCCAATAATAGAAGAAGCATCCACCCTGAACGCAATGGTCATACTGGCCATCCGTGTTGTTGCAAAAATGCATGCTGTAATTCTGCATGATGCCAATCTTCCGGTGTATCGATATCCTGCACCAAAAGCCGAGGGATTTCTATGGTGGTACTATAGGCGGCAAAAGTGGTTTTTTGCTCGCTCCACGCTTCTGGCCGCCCCCAATAAAATTGGCCAGCATCGTGATATGCCACGGGTAAATCCTGCGTGCGAGACGAAAATTTATCGGGAAACAGCATTTCTATTCCACCCTCCGGCATGTGCGTAAACCCCCGTGATACCGGAGAAGCATAGGGTGCTGCTGCTACCACATACTCCCACGCACCATCCATAAGCACCTTTAATCCCTGCTGCAAAAACTTTGGCTGTATAAACGGCGCTGTGGCATATACACAACATACTGCCTGCATATCCCACCCCGCTTGTTTAGCCCATTGTACCGCATGTGCCATTACTTCAAGGGTGCCCGTATTATCATCTGCCAAAGCTGCTGGCCGCATGAATGGCACCTCTGCTCCCCATAGCGTTGCCATCGCTGCGATAGCCTCGCTATCGGTAGACACAATTATATGATCAAACAATCCGGAGGCACGCACCGCCTCTATTGACCATGCAATCATGGGTTTGCCACAAAACGTTGCAATATTTTTATTCGCAATGCGCTTACTGCCGCTTCGGGCAGGAATAACTGCCAGATTCATGATTGCACCGCCATTTCAAGTGCTGTAGCAACCTGCTGTTGTTGCGTTTCATTCATGGTGGCAAATAACGGAATGGTTAAGGCGCGATCATAGTATTTCTCGGCTTCGGGACAATGGCCTTTCACAAACCCCAACGCCTGATAATAAGGGTGATGATACACGGGAATATAATGCAGGTTCACGCCAATTCCGGCTTTGCGTAATGCATTAAACACCGCATTACGCGGCTGAGGGCAATCTAGCTGCACCACATATAAATGCCATGCTGAGGCGCTATCAGGTGCCTGCCAGGGCAAGACAAGCGGCAGGTCTTTGAGCAATATCGCATAGCGTTGTGCCAGCCCCGTACGCTGCGCAACATAGTGCTGCAACCGCGTTAACTGACTCAGCCCCAATGCAGCATGAATATCGCTCATTCGATAATTATGCCCTAGCAACAACTGTTGGTAATACCATTCACCCTCACTGCTGTGGGTCATAAGTTCAGGTTTACGGGTGATGCCGTGGCTGCGCATTAAACGCATTTTTTCTGCCAGTAATGCATTGTTAGTGAGCGCCATCCCACCTTCGCCGCTGGTAATAATTTTTACTGGATGAAAGCTGAACACTGTAATATCGCTGTAATGACAATTACCAACCGGCTCCGAGCGATAGCTACCGCCAATGGCATGGGCTGCATCTTCGATAACAGCAAATTCATACTGCTGTGCAAGTGCGGCAACTGCCGCCATATCGCAGCATTGGCCAGCAAAATGCACCACTATCAGCACTTTTGGTAGAGTTCCACACTGCTCTGCGCGGCTCAGCTTTTCGCGCAAAGCATCTATGCTTATGTTATAGCTACGCGGATCAATATCCACAAAATCTACTTTAGCACCGCAATAGCGCGCACAATTAGCGCTGGCGGCAAAAGTAATCGCCGATGTCCATACATAATCATCTACTCCTACTCCTAGAGCAGCGCATGCGCTATGCAGTGCCGAGGTGGCACTATTGCATGCCACCGCATGTTGCGCGCCGCATACGGTAGCAACGGCATTTTCAAATTGCGGCACAACCGCACCTTGCGTTAGATAGTCCGAGCGTAATACGGCGGTGACCGCATTAATATCTTCTTCGGTTATGTCGTGTTTGCCATAGGGAATCATTCGGCACTGCCTTCATTCAATGTCCGTATGTCCTCTACCGAAAGGAAATGCGGATTTGTGCCGGAATGATATTCAAATTGCCGCGCAACGGCCGCCCCTTTTTCGTTACAATTATTTGTGACATAGTCATTTTCGGAGTGATGAAATTTTATGGCAGGACGCAGCACATAATGATCAGAAAATTCGAGTGTTAAATGCGCATCATCCGAGGGACACATAATTTCATGCAGCTTCTCGCCCGGACGTATTCCCACAATATGTTGCGGCAAGGATGGCGCAATAGCAGTGGCTAAATCGACTACCCGCACCGAAGGCAGTTTTGGCACAAAAATTTCACCCCCCGCCATGCGCTCAAATCCTTTGAGCACAAAATCCACACCTTCTTGCAGCGTTATCCAGAAGCGCGTCATTTCTGCGTCAGTAATGGGCAAAGACTCTGCATTCTCGGCCAGCAATTTTTTGAAATAAGGCACAACAGAGCCACGTGAACCTACCACATTGCCATAGCGCGTGACAGAAAATGCCGTACGTCGTTCACCTGCAACATTATTGGCAGCTACAAACAATTTATCTGATGCCAATTTGGTAGCGCCATACAAGTTTATGGGATTAGCGGCCTTGTCGGTAGACAGCGCCATGACCTTTTCCACCTCATTAGCCAGCGCCGCTTCAATCACATTTTCTGCGCCATGAATATTTGTTTTGATACATTCCATAGGGTTATATTCAGCGGCTGGAATTTGCTTGAGCGCCGCCGCGTGAATTACATAATCTACCCCGCGCATGGCTTGTATCAACCGCGATTTATCGCGCACATCCCCGATAAAATAGCGCATTTGTGGTGCATTAAACACTTGCTGCATTTCGTATTGTTTCAGCTCATCCCGCGAAAATACCACCACACGCTTTGGCTTATATTGTGCAAATAACGTTTTTACATATTGCTGGCCAAAGGAGCCGGTACCACCGGTGATAAGAATAGATTTGCCGTTGAACATGCAGTTAAGTTTCCGAATAATTTAAAGAAATGTCGTTAATTTTTATCATGCCCGCAGCGGCATGTAAAGCGCACCTCCGCCCATGCAACCATTTTAATAAGGTTTGCTTATGGGGCATTTTATGGCAAAGTTATGCTTTACAAAATAGCGCAGCAAATTTCAAACACGCGCTAAAGGGCGTAGCAATGCAAAATATCTCTAAATCCAGCCATTTAACTGGCGTTTCATGGATTAAAAATAGCGTTTCTACTGCATTTACCCTGCACCGTCAGTATTTAAAAAACAGCCGCTATCCAAGAAATTTTAGCGGTGATCATGCGCAGGCATTGCAGCATGTATTAACATCCGGCTATTGCATATTGCCCGATTATCTGCTGGGCAAAGCGTGCGATGCCTTTGCTGCACATATTGCCCATGTGGCCGCTGCCTATCCGCAATACACCACTATGCAAGAAGATACCCGCATTTTTGGCGCCGAGAACCTCAACGGCGTTGCCATGCATGTACATTGCGATCCCAACATGCTTACGCTGGCTAATAAATACTATGGCCAGCAAAGCTGTGTTGGCGTTACCTTGGCGAATATGCTGGAGCCACGTCAGGATATAACGCTCGGCTCTGGCGGCGACTGGCACAGAGACCGCCTAACGCGCCAATTTAAACTTTTAGTGTATTTAAGCGATGTGGATGAAGATAATGGCCCCATGCAGTTGATTACGGGGTCGAATACCCAGCATATAAAACAATGGATGAAAGATGAAAAGCGCATGCAATATGCGCAGCCACAAACCCGTCTAAGCCACGAAAAAGTTGCCAGACTGATTGCCCATAACCCTGAAAGGCTGCTGACACTCACCGCTAAAAAAGGCACTGCCGTGCTGCTGGATACCTCGGCAATTCATCGCGGCATGCCCATAAAGTCAGGCCAGCGCTTTGCATTGTTTAATTATTACTACCCCATGGCCGGATTTGACAGCGAAGCCTTTGCGCAAAAATTCTCGCCCCGACTTCCTCCCAATTATGCAGTGGAACCGACCGCATGAGCAACACCTTGCCAGAGCTATGCCAGTGGTTTTGGGACGCCGAAGCCTCGATGGATTTATTGCAGAAACAAGAGCAAGGGGTGTTTTGGTGGGGACTAATCCGCTCGCCATTACAGCATATTTTAATGGAACATACTGGGCTGTTTGGCGCGCCGCACCCCCTGCTAAAAGATACTCCTGTGCGAAATGCAAAAAAACTCGGACGATTAATGAAAGATTGTCTGTTACGCAATCCATTTTTGCAATCGCGCCGATATGAGTACATTGTAATGCCCCATACTCGACAACGCGGCGGTGTGGATATTTATAGCGATGCTATTCTTTCTCATCTGCCGCATTCACAAACATTGGTGCTGTACGAACGCGCAACCGGACAACATTACCCTCACAGCAAAACTATGGCTCTGGCGCTGCTGCATAATGCATTTTTTGCGCGTAACAAGCGTTTATCTTCTCCCACCATAATGGTGATTCGTGCGTTAGAGCAAAGCATCACAGAAAATTTTGGATTAACACTCAACATGCAGCAAATGGTGAAAAAAGCCATTACCCGTTTTTGCGTTTTGCAGCGCTATTACCAACGGCTTTTCACACGGGCACAGGCCAGACATTTATACGTTGTGGTGGCCTATCGCCATTGCGCTGCTATTGCCGCTGCCCAGCAATCCGGCATGGTGGTAACAGAATTGCAACACGGAATATTCACCCCTTATCATTTGGGATATAGCTATCCAATACAACCAGAGCATGCGCCATATCAACCTCAGCACATAGCTTGTTTTGGGGCGTTTTATCCCGAAACCACTCCCCTTTCGCCCAAAATAAAATGGCACGTAAGCGGCGCTGCATACATGGCAACACCTGAAATAACAGCGATAAAATCTAACAAACAGCCAGATAGCATTATTTTTGCCTCGCAGGCAGCAATAGCCAATGAATTATGGCAATTTGCGGTGGAAACTGCACGGTTATTACCAAACAAACACTGTGTTTTCCATCCGCACCCCAGCGAAGATTTGCGTAGCTATCGCCACCTGACCAGCGACAAATTTCCTGGAAATTTACATTTGGCCAATACTAATACCGCCACATTACAGGCAATGGCGCAAAGTGAAGTAGTTGTGGGAGTGTCGAGCACCAGCTTGCTGGAGGCGTTAGCATTGGGCTGTAAAGTTATGGTGGTAAAACTGCCGGGGCATGAATATATGCAGCCCGTTATCGATAAGCGCGATGCGTTTTTGGTTGCGACAGCTGAGGAATTTTGTGCGGCGTTAGCGCACGCCACGCCCTGCAATACACCAGAATATTATTTTGCTGACACCACCACTGAACCTATACCCATTACATAGATTCAGCTTGCGCAGCTTTTTCGCTTTCTGCAAGCAACTCACGGCAACGGCGTATCACAAATTCAATATTAAACGGCTTGGTAATATATTCTGAAGCGCCGGTTTTGAGCCCGTCCAATACGTCTGAGCCGTAATCCCGTGCAGTTAGCAAAATTACTGGTATATTCTTCAGGCTAGCACTTTCTTTCATCATTCCCAGCAGGGTCATGCCATCATATCCGGGCATGGTACGATCCAAAATCAACAGTGAAATCGGGTTGGATTGCAAATGCACCCATGCCTCATTACCCGTATTTACAGTAATGGTCTGATAGCCATATTCTTCAAGATACTCTTTTAACAAATAGCAAATCGCTTTGTCATCATCCGCAATCATAATCAGCTTGTTGGGTAGCTTTAGATTTTCTATGATAATTTTAGCTACTGCCGCCGGAATATAAGGCTTTTCGATATATTCTATGTTATGAGCCGCAATCACAGCCTTTGCAGCTTCATCCGGCGGATTATCTGCCAGCATAATCATGGGGGTTTCCGCACATCCAGCACGGCTGACAAAAGCACTTATTTGTTTTAGCATATCGCTATCGCTTGCTTTACCGCCATTAAGCAACACAATTTGCGGGCGAAAGGTATTTATCTGCTCTTCTACCTCGTGCACCGTAGCAGCAAATAGCAATGCCGCTACATCGGCAAATAAACTCGACATCATATGACGGGTATCAGCACATTGCCCCAACACCAATATCAGCGGTAAACCTTGTTCGCGTTTCTCCCGCAAGGCATCGATATCTAGCGGCGGCTGCTTTCCTGCTTCTTCTTCGGGCGCAAGTGCTTTCTCGCACGTTACCAGCAACGCGGCTGTTAGCTTTGCGATATCTTCATGGGTTTTATCAGAGTTGCGATGTAATGCATCCTCCAAGTCACGTCCGGCTTTGGTAATATCATCGAAACCAAATGTGCCGCCACCCCCTGCCAGACTATGCGCTTGCAACTTCAATTCATCAAGCTGATCTTTATCTGCTTCACCACGTATCAGCACCTCGTGTAACATTGCAATGCGCGCAGTGCGCGTCAGCAATTGCTCCATAAAATGCTGTTTTATGATGCGCAATTTTTCTTCAAGCTTGGCACTACGCTTAAAGCTAGTCATTGCATTTTTCCCATACTGCTTGAATCTCATCGGCAATGGTCATAGGGTCAAAAGGCTTGCAAATTACTCCGCTCGCTCCCAACTCCATATATTCTTCCACTTCGGCTGGCTGCACACGTGCTGTCATAAACACAATGGGAGTATTTGCCAATTCCGGTATTTTACGCAATTCCTGCAATGTGGTGGGGCCGTCCATTTGCGGCATCATTACATCCAGCAATATCAAATCAGGGTTGATTCCCACGGCTTGCTCTACAGCTTTCATTCCGCTGTTCAAGCAATTCACTTTGATATCCGCCATAGTTTCCAAGCACATTTGTGCGACTTCCAGAATATCTTCGGAATCGTCCACGCATAAGACATGTTTTAGCGCTTTGGTCATGGAGAGCCTTTCTTTTTATGAGGCGAATTAATAAGTTGGAGAATGGTTTCGACTATCCGCGTTTCTGACATACGCGATTTTACCATAGCAGCTTCTACTTTTCTTTGAACTTCTTTCGGTGCTTCGCTGGCTGATAATATCAATACAGGCACCGCCTTGTCTGTCAGATCTGGTAAACGCTCTAATAATTTAGCACCAGAGCCATCAGGCAATTCCAAATCCAGCACAATCATATTAAAATATTGCTCGCTCAACAGTTTTTCCGCCTCTTTAATGGTGGCGGCAGTTACAATCTGCACATTATCGTGCAAAGCAGCCGCCAAAACTGCACTCAAATCTTCATCGTCCTCTACATGCAGAATTTTTTTCTTTCCATCATTTTGCACTATATTTTGCTTCATCAAGCGCAATAATTTATCTTCGTTAATAGGTTTTTGAAGCCAATCAACCACACCTAGCGCATCGCCGCGCAATTCATTCTTTTTATCATCGGCAAAAGCAGATACCACAATTACCGGCACATCAACAGTGCTTGGGTTTTCTCGCAATTCTCTTATAAATGTCATGCCGTCTCCGCTAGGCAGCATTAAATCTAATGTCACCAGCTTATAAGGCTTATTTGCGAGCATTTCGCGCGCAATAGGAATATCTGTAGCTATATCTGCCTCGAAACCTGCATTCTCCAAAAGTGCTTGCAACACATGCGCTATCGACTCGTCATCTTCCACAATCAATACGGGCATATCATCCCATTCGTTTTCGTGGTCTTCATCGCTGGTCTGAACATCCTCCGAAAATAACGGAAATTCAAACCAGAAGCTTGTGCCTTTATTGACTTCCGAATCAAATCCTATTTCCCCACCCATACTATCAATCATTTGCTTGCTAATATGCAGCCCCAGCCCTGTTCCACCTTTAGAGCGGGTTGCGGAAGAATCTTCCTGCGAGAATTTACCAAATATACGAGAGCGAAATTCTTCTGCAATTCCTAAACCGTGATCAATCACAGAGACGCGCACTTTGTCGCCTTTAACCTCAGTAATTACCTCGACATTATTACCCGGATTAGAGAACTTTGCCGCGTTTGAAAGCAAGTTGGCAAACACCTGTGAAAGTCGTGCAGAATCCACATTTATTTTAAGATCCCTATCAATTGAATTTGCCACAATCATCACATCCAGCTTATTTGCATAGGGCTGGTTGGTTTCTACTGCGTTTTGCACCAAGGGCGCCAATGGCTGCACTTGCAAATCAAAACGCATCTGACCAGAGGCGATTTTATCAATATCAAGAATATCATTTATCATCAAAATCAAACGTTCACTGTTCTTGTGCGCAATCTCAATAAGCCGGTTGGCTTTTTCGGGCATGTCTTTTGCCATTGCTCCCACCATTAGCCCTAATGATCCGCGTATAGAGGTGAGCGGAGTACGCAATTCGTGACTCACAATCGAAATAAACTCACTTTTCATGCGCTCCATTTCTTTGCGCTCTGTGATGTCTTGTATTTGTGCAATGAAATAGTTGGGCCGACCATCGCTGTCCCGCACAAGTGACACATTCAACAGCGCCCATATAATTCTACCGCTTTTATGATAATAACGCTTTTCCATTTCGTAGCTTTTAATTTCACCAGACAATACTTTTTTCACGTACTCCAGATCCTGTGCAAGATCATCGGGGTGGCTGATGGATTGGAAATCGTTTGATAGCAATTCATCACGCTCATAACCCAGCAGAGTGCATAACGCCTTATTCACTTTGAGCCAATGCCCATCGGGGGCGACCAATGCCATACCAATAGAGGCGTTTTCCAGAGCCGAGCGGAAGGTTTCTTCGCTGGTTTTTAAGGCTTCTTGCTGTTGCTTGCGGGAGGTAATGTCTTCTGCAATACCTAAATACCCGGTGACCATTTGCATATTATTGCGCAATGGCGTAACGGTTAGATGCACTGGAAACCGCGATTTATCCTTGCGGATAAATGTCCATTCACCTGAATCGATACCGTCTATTTGGGCTTTGCGTATAAATACTTCGAGGCCGGCATCAATGGTTTCTCCCAGTTCTTCGCTCAAGGCATCGGCGCGATCCACCACCTCCTGATGATCATGCCATAATGCGGGGGTTGCCTTACCTATCACTTCATCAGCGCTATAACCCAGCATGTTCACTGCGGCATGGTTAAAGCTCATCACCCTGCCATCTTTATTCAGCGCAATTATCATATAAGGCGAGCTATAGAAAATAGCTGAGTTAAGCTGATTGGATTTTGTGAGATATTCACCGTTTAAACGCGACATTAAGATGTAGCGCAACGTTAACGCTGATAGTACCGCAATAATTAAGCCCGCCAACAGCGTTACTAAAGGCATTAATGAACGGTGAGCATCTATAAACGCCTTAGTGGGACGAATGGTCAGCATCCACTCTTTATCATGTATCAGGAACTTTCTTTTTACATGCCAATCCCCACCATCATCTGCAAGAACCTGATTAGTGAAATAGCTACTGCCATCAAAACTAATTTCCACAGAATACTGATCGTTGATGCGCTCAGATAAGCCACTTGAAAAGAACTCTTTTATGTCGAAGATCGCTACCATGAAACCATCGAACTTGTTGTTCACATAGAGCGGATTATAAGCTATGAACGCTGCGTATCCCTGCACCAGATATAAAGGCGGCGTGAGTGTAGGAGCATCTTTTTCAGCAGCGCCTTTGAGCGCTTCTTCACGCTCTTTATTAAATAAAATATTTAACCCGATTGCCTTTTCATTGCCTTTTTCCGGCACAACCCAGCGCACATGATAGGTCGAATCCACCCATTCTACAGTGCGCAACCCTTTAATTTCTTTTACATAATTAGCTGCATCGTTTTGCCATATATCAAAAGCGGTTCCACTTGCAGCCTCCCAGCGTTGGGACATGCGCCGCATAGCCATTAATTTATTTTCAATCTGCACATTTAGTAACAGCTCTATTTTATTGGCTTCTTTCTCTACAAAGCTATGTATGTAATTTAGTTCTCTTGTTTGCAAAATGTGATACAGCGCGATTGAACCAATAGATATCACCACAAATACCGTGATAGGGAGCGCATATTTACGCTCTCCCGCCATCCATTCCATGGTTTCTGTACGGCGAATGGTAGTTGCCAGAAGGTAAACACCGAACATAACGGTGAAGAATGCACCACTCAAAAGCACCAGCAAAGCATTATCGTTTGCTTCTTGCTGCTCAAAATTTAAAGTGCTTTCCCATTCAATATACCAATCCTGCTGCATTACATTTATTGTTTTACTAATAATATGCTTGGAAGCGTCTTTACGTAAGCCACTGCTATAAATTAAATTATCCTCAATGGGCTTTGTACCATCGTAAATACGTATATTGAGGGTATCATTCTGGCTTTTCGTGAGCTCATTAAGAAAATTCTTCGCAATAAATGGAGCATATACCCAGCCGCTAAATGACTTACGACGCGCTTCTATGGTGTTCCTTCTCTCTCCCAATTTATACACCGGATGCAGCAACAAAAATCCAGGGGTTTTTTGTGCGTCCTGCACCAGAATAATTTTTTTTGTTATGGCTGGTTTTCCGGTATCTCTGGCTAGGTTTGCAGCTTCGGTACGATTATCTTCAAAACCAATATTCAGCCCCACCGCCTGAATGTTATCTTTTATCGGCTCGATAAAGGTAATGGAATAGATAGGCCTATCAGTAGTTTTAGGATGTATAGTAAAATCCGGCATACCGGAGGCATGCATTCTATCCAGATATTCTGGTATGTCTTCCGGCTTCAAATCGTCTACCCAGCCAATGCCATTAATACCCGGTAAATTCTTTTTCACGTTTAATGTGGCCACATAATTGCGCCAGTCTTTGCGCGATACATGATCAGAGCTATAAAAGTACCCCGCACCGCTCAGCAAAGCATTTGCATAAGAATCAATGCGATAAAGCAGCGCCTTTTCATTCTCATGCACCAAAGCCTCAAATTTTAACGCACTTTGCTCATAGGCATTATCAGAGGTAAGCTTCCAGCCATAGAAAGTTAAACTCAGCGGCACCATTAACGTTAGCAACGCAATGGCTGGGATCGCACCCAAGGCATTGCCCTGCCATTTCAAACGATTTTGATTAAAGGGCATTACCATGATTAATGGCATAAATATAATGACACCAAAAGTATCGCCCAACCACCATGTGAGCCAATTGACCAACGCTTCGGAGGCGGCAATTTCGCCTGAATATACCAGCAGATACACACCAATGGCGGGAGATATCAAACAAGATATTGGCCCCGCAATTAGAAATAAAAGCGCCAGATCTTTAAACCGATTCAGCTCCAGTGGCAGCTTAAAAACTCGCGCCACAAATGTATAGCCCACAAATGCCTGCAACGCGCAGCCAGCAGCGATGCCAAAATCTACTATGGCTTTTTCGCTATTCCAACCATCTTGTAAGCTAAAGCTACCAGATACATGCGCACTTAATATAAATGCGCCAATAACTACCCCCACCCACAAACATCTGCCATATAACAACATCATGGCAATTGCAATGCCAGCTGGCGGCCAGATGATGGTGGTATAACCCGGCGGAATAGCCAGCATTAAGCCAAGCTTGCCAAATGCCACATATAACAAAATAAGCAGCAATAACTTTACAGGACAGCTATGTAACAAGGTGCGGGGTTGAATCATAACTCACATTCTAATGCCTTCAGAAGGCTACACAATTATCCAATCAATAAAAGGTAGTATGTTGAAACAACCGGGTGGCTGGACAAAATGAAACCAGCAACATGCATCGTCAGATTTCATCTTTAAATTTTATTACTATAACTTAACAACAAACCCTTAATGAACGGTTAAGTCACAGAAGCAATAAGATACAATCAGAAACAAATGGCATTAATTATTGAAGAAGCGTGTTTAATCAAGAATGTTAGTGTCGCATATCAGCTGATAGCCCATGCCGCGACATGTGCGGATAATACTGGGGTTTTTAGGGTTATCGCCAAGTTTTTTGCGCAAACGTGTAATGCCTATATCAATAGCACGCTCACCCATATTGCCTTTATCGTCACTGTTTAATGTCAAATGCGCATAAAGTTCATCTCGAGACAGTACTTGAGGAGAAAAGATCACCAATGCCTCTAAGAGCCTGAATTCATGAGTAGTTAACCCGCAAACCTCACCCTTAATATTCATGACCTGCATTTTGCGGCGATCCATTACCCACCCATCTAAAGATATTGTGGTTGCTGTATGCAGCGTAGGTTTTCCACCATGAGAATCATTATTTAGTGCACGGTATCGCTGGATATTTGTTTCGATGCGCGCCGTTAGTTCTTCGGGGTGAAATGGCTTGCCCACGTAATCATCGACGCCTTTTTCCAGACCTTTAATTTTGTCGTCTGTGCTGGCGCGAGCGCTGAGAATAATGATAGGAACATTCGTGATATTGCGGGTATAATCAATCAAATCCAACCCATCCATATCTGGCAAAGTTAAGTCCAGCAGCACCAAATCCACCATTTCGGAAGATAATATTTCTTTATAGCGCTTACCCGTCATCGCCGGAAAAATCTGATACTCTTTCGGGTCAAGGGATAATGCTATCATATCCCTTATTTCTTTATCGTCATCGGCAACTAATATAGTTTTACGCTGTTTTTTTATTGGTGTTGTTTGCGCTTGGGTCATAAATTAAAACGACACTTCTTTCGTTTGGGTAATAAGTTCGGGCGAGCCATCCGGCAGGCGATTTCCGGTTTCTTTGCTTAAAGTAAGTATCACTTTGCCCCCCCGCAAACCACCAGAAATTTCGGTGAGTGGAAAACGCTTGGTTACCGTGTCTACTTCACGATATATGGGAATCCATAAATTATTAACCAGCGTCACTTCGTCGCCCGATGCGGGTTGATATATTATTTTAAGGCGGCTGGATGCCTCGGCATTACCTGTGCGGTTCATGGTAACTGCCAAATGCGCTGGCGCTCCATCGGATGCCGGAATATAGTTTACATCACTCAACACCATTTCAGAGGTGATATTGCCTTTTTGCACAATTATTGGCACCGCTACGCCATAAATGGCACGGATATCAAATTGTGCTCTGCCACTTTTATTGCGCTCTTCTTCTAAGTCGGCTTTGCTTTTATTTTCTACCGGAATTTCACGGAACAGCAAATGGCTGTGATAATCACCGTCTTCTAGCGTAGCGGGGCGCTTGGCCATTACTCGTACTGTCTGGCGTTCGCCGGGCTTAAGGGTAAAACGCTTTGGCACAAAACGCAGCATGCGCCGAGCAGAATATTCGAATTGCTCCAGACGTTGGGTCAGGCCTTCGGTAGTCATGACTTGTTCTACCATGGTCAAATCATAGCGCCGCTCTTCTTCAGATTGATTCGAAACGTTAAGCACAGAAATATTCTCATCCGGCGTGAGTGTTACGCGGTTGGGGGACACATACAAGATAGCGTTTTGGGCAAACGCCAGATTGCTTGTTGCAGCCGCTGCTGTAAGGCATACAACCAGATATAAGAATAATTTTTTCAACACATAATTCTCCATGATTTTATATAATCTATTGTAAGACCACTACAAAGTCAATTGGAGAGCCACCTCCATTCGAGGTGCTATATATACCGCCACCACTGATAGCGCTGGAAACATTTAAGCGTGCGCCCAGATAAATGGTGCGCGGAGTTCCGGTGAAAGGCCCCACGCCCGCACTCAGTGTACTACAAGCTGTTCCTGATCCATAATTGCCACGGGCACCGGACGAGGTAACAAATTCTGCCTCTATCGGGATGATTTCTCCGTTGCCATCTGATACCTGCGCCCCTGCATCGCTGCAATAGATAACATAGGGTGCGCCTGTGCGTCCGGCTACGCGAATAGTAGATTGTCCGGCTACGCCTATGCCTGCCCCCGAAAACCCGCTTGTATAATTTATTACACCATTTGTACCCAGCGAAATATTTCCTGTGTCACCGCCGCTGTATTCTATTTCTCCAAAATCAATATCCACTGTGCTATTGAGCGTCAGATTAGTGAAAGCATGGGATATCAACGTACCCGATTATACGTTGCCGCTACACCACAAAACAACCCCCTATCAAAGGGTGTTGCGATGGGTTTTGTCTAGGTAAAGAGAATCAGAGATACGAAAAACTAATTACCATAGTATCGTCTATTTCTATGGCATTATTGTTAATATCTTTATCCATTTTAATATGCTGGATATGCCGATCACCCGCGACAAGCAACGTGGGCTTTGAGTTCTTAAAGTCGCCACATTCACGGATTTTCTGGCTTTCGGCTCTGTTATTATACTTAGCCGACTGTATATTGCAGTCCATCGTGACCGGTGTACTCAATTCGCTCACTTGCACGGCAATTTTAGCAATATGCGAAAGCCTGTTGCCATTCATAGAAAGCTTGTTTGCCTGCACCATGTAGTTGATATTAATATGGCCGCTTTTTATAAATTCTGCATTGGCCTCTATAGAGGTACTACGCTCTCTCTGGCTGGCATCAATCATACGTTTTCCAGGCTCTGCATGCAGTGTATGGGCAGGCATTGCCATTGCTAAAACCAACGCAGCTACATAAATACGGTGTTTATAGTATGCTGCTATTTTCATAATGTTCTCCCATTCATAGTGAAGGGTTTGCCCGCCCCTGATTACGCGTGGCAATCAGGGGCAAACAAAAATGAACTCACACCCATAGATATATATTACTGGTAGGTTACATCTATTTGAATATTGTCGCCACCGGCAGTAGCTGTGCTATATGACCCGGCCACAAAGCTGGATGCCGTAGAGCCATCAATGGTGCCTCCTAGCACGATTCTATCAGCCGATCCACCGGAAATATCCAGTGTCATGGTCGTGGCTGCAGTGCTCATACCCTGACAGGCATTTGCGCTGCCTGCTGCGGCTTCGTTGCCTTCTGTGGCCACTTCAATACTGGTCACGTCAATAGTGCCGCCACCGGTTTCAGCCATGGTTGCGGTGGCATCACAGAATATTTCTACCACAACACCATCAGAGCCTGCGGTTACATCTACTGAACCTGCAGTACCCGTTGCAGGACCAGAAAAGTTACCACCGGAGGTGATAGCGCCGTTAGTGCCCAATGCTATGGTATCGCCTGCGGCTGGAGCTGCAGAATATTCAATTGTACCAAAATCCATGTCAACTTCATTACCCAAGGTAATCGCGCCACGAAATTCAGCGGTTGCGTCGATGTTGGTGGATGCAGCATATACGGTGGCAGGAATCGCCGCCGCGCCTAATGCTAATAAAACGGTTAATTTACGAGTGGTGTTCATATTAAACTCCTAGCTAACTTTATATTCAATTAAATCTAGTTTTTATAATTGATTAAACTTATTATAGAAGCCATCTAACCAGTATTTAAATCTTCGTAAGCCAAACAACTTCATTAAATCATTTTATAGATAATATATTAATTACATTTTAACTAAATGTTTCTGCATTGTTACAATTCTTTGTTTTTATTAACTATACCTCTAAATAAATATTTCATATTTAATAGAATGCACGGTCACCGCCACTTACAGATTTCTTGGCATGATAATTGCTTATTATTTAAATAAGTACGAATAAATACAAATAAAACAAAAGTTAACAGGTGCAAGATCCAGAATGCGTGATAACGCGCTAATAATTTTTCGGAAAATTTTAATTAATTTTTGCCGTATTCCCTTCGCACTAGGCATTATGCTTTGCCTATTGGCTATTTTGCACCCGCAAAATTATGCCAAAGCACAGGCGACTGCTGCCGCACCGGTTACTCTAGCTCAAACAATGCCCGCAAATGAGGAATTCTCTCCGCCAGATCAGGATACAAATGATTCTGTTTCCAACTTTATGCTTAAAAGCAATGCCAGCGCCGAAGGTGACACTATAAGCACAGTAGATAGACCCGAAGATAATTTATATATTCTAGAATTGGTGCTGGACAAAAAAGATGTGATTGACGAAGGGTTGCTGATTTATGTGCTGGATGACGATGACTTGCTTATTCCGCTCTCTGCACAAGTAAAGAACCTGCAATTCTAAAATGAAGTTAATCCGGGTGCAGGTGTCCACTAAGGCTGGTTTATAGAAAAATAACGCAGCTTTAGTCTGGCATACCCGTATAGGGAGGCAAAAATTGCCGAAGAGTCTATTCCGGTGACAGGTATTGTAGAAACCCATGTGGATGAAATTTATGTCAGCGCCAGTGAAATAGAAAAGTGGTTTCCCATTGATTTAGAGCTAAACTTCAATGAACTGCGCCTCTATATGACCACCACGGAAGATTTGCCTTTTCAGGCACTCGCCACCCGCCGCGCCAGCTGGAAGCGTAAGGCTGCACGCGCCTCTGCCAGCAAACCCGAAGATTATTCCGATGCCATTATCCTCCCCTATAAAACTTATGCCGCGCCGGCAATTCAACTACAGCAAGGTATCAACAGCACATTGAGCGATACAACAGACAACCATGTGGCGACCACCTCGGTACAGACTCAGGGAGATTTGTTTGGTATGTTTAGCCGCTTCAATCTTGGCTATAGCCAAGGTGGCGAAAGCGATGGCTTCCAAAATAGTTATTTCAACCTTTCGCGCCGCGATCCTCGCAGCAATTTAGCAGGCCCGTTAAAAGCCACCGAGTTAGAAATTGGCGATATTACAGCAAATGCGCTTCCGCTTGTAAACGGCTTACAACGTGGGCGCGGCATACGGATAGGTAACACCCCTTATAATTTCGTGCGCGACCCCGATCAGTTTGTAATTGAGGGCTTTGGTCCGGAAGGCTGGGATGTGGAGGTGTATCAAGATGAGCAATTGCTATCATTTCAAACCATAGAGCTAGGGGGGCGATACTTTTTTGAAGGACTGCAACTGCGTGAAGGATTCAACCTGTTTCGCATAGTGCTTTATGGGCCAAACGGCGAAAAAGAAGTGCGCTTTGAACGATATTATTTGGGGCGTAATATGGTGGAAAAGGGAAAATTTATTTACGACATCAGTGCTTTGCAATCTTCCACACCATTACTCAATTTTGAAAACGCCCCCGAAACCGACCCCACTTTATCACTTTATGGTGAATATGGGCTGGGAAAAAATGTGTCGGTTAATGCAGGCTATTATACCAGCCCGCTGAACGGTGGCACATTGAATGCACTCGGCTCTGGCATACGCTTTGGTACTGGCTCGGCATTTTATCAATTCAGCACCCTATATGATGCCAGCGGTGGATATTCATTAGGCTTAAACACTACGGCCAACTTATCTACAAATATAATTTTGTCTGGTGGCCACGAAATGCATGAATCATATGATGAAAACCTACGTCCGGTAGTGGCAGACAGCTTCATCAATTTTTCTCAGCGTTTTTCTGAAGGCTTCTTGAAATTCGGCAGTTATGGGCTGGGCGCCCGTCGCAGAGAAACATTTAACGGCAACACGGTGTATAGCTTTACCAATACCATCAGTGCCTCGCTTTTCGACATTAGCGCCACCAATAAACTCGAATACGAAATGCAGGATACGTTGAGTGACGACCGCTTTTTTGGCAATCTGACCCTTCGCCGTCGCACCCCAATAGGTATGTTCCGCGGGCGATTGAATTATAGCTTGGATGAGGGCTATATGCTGGATTCTACCGACTTACTGTTCCAGACCTATATTGATGAGCTGACCTCTATCAACTTGCTATTAAATTCCAGCTTTGGCGATAATCAGGAAAACACCATTTCTGCCGCCCTCACCCGCAGATTTGATAAGTTTCAGCTAAGCACTAATGCCTCCTATAGTGATACTGGCGAAATTCAACTGGGGCTGCTACTAAGCATGAATTTCATTCCGCAAAGCCTAAGCGGCGATTATTATATGACCGGCAATAATAGCGAG
>JAKUPQ010000039.1 GCA_022450665.1 Alphaproteobacteria bacterium
GTCAGCTGGACACCGATGGAGATATCGCTGGTCGATATTCCTGCCGACTCCACTGTTGGGGTTGGTCGGAGTGCTGGGGATGAACCTATCGAAGGTGAATTCCCAGATGAGGACGCTCCGGAAGAGCGCAGCCTTGAACCCCAACCCTCACAACCAAAACCAAAGGAGAAAACTATGCCTGATAAAGTCAACAAGGCACCGGAGCATCTGGATGCGGAGCGCAAAGAAGACGTCAATCTTGACGAAGTGCGTAGCGGTGCGATGGATGAAGGTGCAAAACGTGCGCTGGAAACCGAGAAAGAACGCCGCACGGAGATTCGCGGTCTGTTTGAAGGTCACACCGATCATATCGAAGTGCGCGATCAATGTCTGGATGATCCGGCCATTGATATCAACGAAGCCCGCAAGCTGCTGCTGGATGCCATTGGCAAACAGGAGCAGCCTGCCACCAATGGTGAGCGCATTGAGGTGGGTGAATCTGCCACCGAGAAATTTGCTCGCGCAGCAGAAGATGCCATTTCGGTGCGTGCTGGTCTGAGCGATGATCGCAGCAAAGCCAGTGAGCTATGCGGCTATCAGCTGGTAGATATCGCTCGCAAATGTCTAGAACTGCACAATGTGCGTACCGAAGGTATGGATCGCAGCACCATGATTGGTCGGGCGTTTACTCATTCCAGCAGTGATTTTCCAAAGATTTTGGAGAATAATGCGCGTAAAGCCATGCTGCGTGGTTATGAAGAAGCACCGGAGGTGTTCCCTCGCTTTACCCGCGCTGGGAATCTGTCTGACTTCAAGATTCATACCCGCACCGGTATTGGCACGGTGGCCTCACTGCGTAAGGTCGAAGAAGGCGGTGAATATAAGCACACCACCATCGGCGAACGCGGTGAGCAAATCCAGTTGGCCACTTACGGTGAGCTATTCAGCATCACCCGCCAGGCCATCATCAATGATGATCTGGAAGCCTTTACCCGCATCCCACGCACATTAGGCCGTGCAGCTGCTCGCACCGTGGGTGATCTGGTGTTTTCGATTCTGATTGATAACCCCACCATGTCCGATGGTAAAGCCGTGTTCCATGCGGATCACAAGAATCTGCTTGGTTCGGGTACGGCCATTTCTGCGGCAAGCGTGAGTAAAGCGCGAGCTGCTATGCGTAAGCAAAAGGATGGAGATGCCACGCTCAATATCCGCCCCAGCTTCCTGCTGACTCCGGTGGATATTGTGGATACGGCTGCGGTGTTGATGTCATCTGAAACTAATCCCGATCAGGCAAACAGCCGTGTTCGCAACATGGCTACCGTTAATGGTGCGCTTGAGGTGCTGGCGGATGCACGGTTGGATGCGGCATCGGCAACTGCATGGTATCTGGCAGCTGACCCCAACTCGTTTGATACGATTGAGGTGGGCTATCTCGATGGTGTGGCACTGCCATTCCTTGATGATATGGATGGCTGGACGATTGATGGGCGCGAATACAAAGTACGGATTGATGCAGCCGCATCTGCCTTGGAATATCGTACCCTGTATAAAAACCCTGGCGCTTAAACCCAACCTCTAAAAATCACTTTCACAGCAGCTTCTAGCTACTTTTTTAATGCCTAAATCAAAGGAGAAATCTTATGGCTACTAACTATGTTCAAGAGGGAAATGCCCTCGACTATACGGCATCGGGCGCAGATGTTGCGTCCGGTGAATTTCTGGTGATCGGCACGATTGGCGGTGTTGCCAAGACTGCCATTGCTGATGGTAAAACCGGCGCAGTGCATATTTCCGGTGTATTCAGCGTGGCAAAAGCCAGTGGCGCAGTCACGCAAGGTGCAAAACTCTACTGGAACAGCACCAATAGCAACCTGACCACCACTGCTTCGGGCAATACGCTGGTGGGTGTGGCAGCCGCTGCAGCGGCCTCCGGTGATGCCACCGTTAAACTCCTGCTAAATGTAGGTCTGTAAACCATGCCGTTCATTGAGGACATGCAGGAGCGTGATCTCGCGCTCCTGCAGGCGCTTGATGGGCGCGAGGTCGTCTATACCCCACAAGTGGGCGTACCTCGCCTCCTCTCTGCCATGTTGCAGGCGTTTTCCGAACTGACCGGTGGTGAATCAGTGGATGTGGTGGTGGCCAAGCCGGTGCTGTCCATCCGCACTATCGATATTCCTGAGATTCAGGTGGGAGACACTTTCAATATTGATGAGCAGGATTATGAAGTCGCCGTTATCAGTCCAGACAATGAAGGCATTACCGAATTGATGATGGAAAAATTATGAAACACGCACGCACACAAATCCGCAATGCGGTAACAGCCCTGCTGAAAGGCAATACGGCAGCTGGCAACAATGTTTATGAAGCACGAGTCTATCCGATTAATGATCCGAAGCTACCAGCCCTGCTGATTTATACCAAGCAGGAGGTGGTGGGTGAGCAATCCATGTCGCGCCCCCGCACCCAGCAGCGCGAATTGATGCTGAGTGTGGAAGCCTATGTAAAGGCACGCGGTAATGTCGATGAAGTCACCGATGATCTGGCACTGGAAATCGAACAGCTGATAGCCGCCGACCCTACGCTGGGTGGGTTGGTGAAGGATATTGCGCTGGAAATCACAGAAACACAGTTTTCCGATGATGGAGAAAAGCCGGTGGCAGTAGCCATTCTCACCTTTTCTACGCTCTATGCGGTCAAAGAAAATGCACCACACACACTCGTGTGACACGCTAACATAAGCCTCCCGACTTAGCGCTGTGCATGCTGGGCGATCTTCATTTGGGGGTCGCCCTTTTTTATTCAATCAACTTAAACCTCAAGGAGAAACATTATGGCTACTCATGCTGGCAGCGAGGGGAAGGTCTTTATCGGATCAGACCAGGTCGCTGAAATCAAATCATGGTCACTGGAAATCACCAGCGACACCGTGGATGCATCCATTATCGGCACTTCATGGCGGAAGAATCAGGCCACCATTAAAAGCTGGTCTGGCAGCTTTGAAGGCTTTTGGGATGAAACCGATACCGATGGCCAGGGCGCATTGTCTGCCGGTGGTACGGTCACGCTCAACCTTTATCCCGAAGGTGATGATAGCGGTGACACCTACTGGACGGGTGATGCCATCATTACCTCCATCTCTTACAGCGCCGCCTTTGATGGCATCGTGGAAGCCTCATTCAGCTTCACCGGCACCGGTGCGCTTACCGAATCAACCGTAGCTTAAAGGAGGAATTATGAGTGTTATTCATCGTGCTACTGCTCATTATGCATCGCAGGAAAGACTAATTATCGCCGTACCGGAATGGGGTGATGACAATGCCCCGCTGGAAATCCATGTAATGCCGATGACGATGGCGGAGGTCAATATGATGGCCAAAATCGCCAGCAAAAAAGCCAGCAACATCGAGCAGGCCGCCAATATCATCGTGGTGAAAGCCAAAGATAAGGATGGCAAGCGGCTATTCAGCGTTTCAGATCGTGACAAGTTGATGCAGGAAGCCGACTACC
The DNA here is from genome assembly GCA_022450665.1 of Alphaproteobacteria bacterium. GTDB lineage: Bacteria > Pseudomonadota > Alphaproteobacteria > Rickettsiales > VGDC01 > JAKUPQ01. The sequence continues at coordinate 3,493 of JAKUPQ010000039.1, forward strand.
GCGTGGTGTCCCGCATCGCTGAGAAAATCGAAGAGCATTTCTTCGGTGATATGGAGACGCACAAGGGAAACTCCGCCGCGACCCAGCCAGAAGAAACCAGCTAACGCTGGCGTGGCGGCTTGGCAGGCCCCTGGCCGAAATTGAAGCCATGTCGCCGCAGCAATTCACGGAATGGGTCGCATTTTTCGAACTCCAAGCAGAACAAATGAGTAAACCGCGTGGCAAGTAGGCCACGCGCAGCCTTTAGCGCGTCTCATTGGACGAGCAGGAGGCGAGTACAGGAGACAATTAAAAATGCCAAGATTCGCTGAGGCAAAATTCACCATTCGGGCGATCAATAAAACGCAGAAAGCGTTTTCACAGATCAACACGAATGTGCAGAAGATGGAAGGCCGCTTCTCTAAATTAGGGCGCGGTCTGTCCAAAATTGGCGGGTTGATGGCCACGGTGTTTGTCGGCAGGCAGATTGTCGATGTTATTACCAAGTTTGAAAAGCTGGAAGCCTCACTGCGTACCGTGACCGGCTCGGCGGATAAAGCAGCTCTGGCATTTGGGTTTATTCAGGAATTTGCTGCCACCACTCCGTTCCAGCTGGAGGAAGTAACCGATGCTTTTATTAAGCTGAAAGCGCTGGGGCTGACCCCTTCTGCCGAAGCACTCACCTCTTACGGTAATACTGCCGTGGCGATGGGTAAAAGCCTCAATCAGATGATCGAAGCCGTGGCAGATGCTACCACCGGAGAATTCGAGCGGCTGAAGGAATTTGGAATTAAATCCAAATCGCAAGGCGATCAGGTGACTTTTACCTTCCAGGGTATTGCCACCACGGTCGGTAAAAATGCCAAAGAGATCGAGGGTTATCTGCGTTCTATCGGTGATGTACAGTTTTCCGGTGCGATGGATGAGCAAGCCGATACGCTCAATGTAGCCCTTTCTAATATGGGCGATAGCTTTTCCAAGCTGGTCAAAGCCATTGGTGATGCTGGCCTGACGGATATTTTGCAGGCAGTAGCAAACGCCATTAAGTGGGTGGCCGAGCAAATCACCAAGGCCGTGCCGATTATGAAGCTGGGGTTTGCCGGCATGGTTATCGGCGTAGAAAAATTCGTCAATAGTTTCATTGCACGGCTAATCGGCATGGGTCGCGCTATTGCTGCGTTTTTTGACAATATCGGTGACCGTTTCGAAGCCTTCGGGCGCGATATTGCCGCCTTCTTCGATGACCCGCTGGCCGGTGTGTCACTCGACAACACCAAACGTGCCTTTCAGCAGGCACTCGGTGACAGCATGTCGGCAGCCTATAACGAGATGGTGGAAACGGCGAAGGAGAAAAACGCCGAGCTGGATAAAGAGATGATGGCCTCTGCCGATGCTTTTATCCAGGCGCAGCAGAAAAAGCGTGCATCACTCGACAGCCTGTTTGAAGAAACTGGCGGTGGTGGACGTGAAGGCAGTGGTGACAAACAGGACAAGGTGAATAAGGCCACGGAGAAATTCACCAAGCTGCAGCGCGAGGCGCAGCGCATTATCGATGCCACACGCACGCCGCTAGAGCGTTATAATAAGGAAATGGAGCTTTTAAATAAGCTGCTCAAAGAAGGTCACATCAATCAGGCAACCTTCGGACGCGCAACTGAGCAAGCACAGGAGAAACTCAAGAAATCATCCGAAAAAATGGGTGATGTCATTGAAGGTGAGTTCGAAGGCTTAGGAAAAAGCATGGAAGGTAGCATTGCCGATGCGCTTGACGGCATCAATGGCCGTTTTGACAGTTTCGGCGATTTTGCCAAAGGCTTCCTGTCCGATCTTAACCGATCATTGCTGCAATTTGCGCTGAAAGATTTAGGCATCACCGGCGAAGGTGGGCTGATTGGTGATTTATTCGGCTCTATCGGTGGCCTGTTTAAAGGTGGTGGCAGCGGCGGTGGAGGGTTTGGCAGCCTGCTATCCAGCGTAGGCAGCTTCTTCGGTGGCTTCTTTGCCGATGGTGGCACACTCAAACCTGGTCAATTTGGCGTAGTGGGTGAGCGTGGGCCGGAACTGGCCTTTGCTGGCAATTCCCCTCTTAGCATCATGCCAAATGGCGCTGCGCCGGTGACCGTCAATATGAACATTCAAACACCGGACGTGCAGAGCTTCCGGCAAAGCCAGGGGCAACTGGCCGCTGATATGGCACGCTCGATTGATCGGGCAAGGCGTAACCTGTAATTGGATATAAATGGATATTTTTATGACGTGGCAAACGCAATGAGTGGTTCATAATTACCGTGATCCGCTTCCTGCAATGCCCTGATATAGCGCCTGCGAACTTCATCGGGCTTATTCAGATCGGGGCTGCTGCCCCAGCTCAGTGGTTCACCGTCATATTTGGCAATGATGGCATCGGCGCATAAACGTGCATGTCTGCCGTTACCATTTGGAAACAGATGAATCTTTACCAGCCGGTGGTGGAAGATGATGGCAAGGTGGGTGATGGTGTAGGTGTCATGCTCCAGCCAGTATTTGGCATCATCGAGCAGTTTGCGAAGCTCAACAGGAATCTGGTAACTGTCCACGCCGATATTCTTATTGGATTTGCGGTACTGACCCGCCCATTTCCATACATGGCCATACATGCGCTTATGAAGATTCAGGATGAATGATTCGGTGAAAATATCCTGCCTGGCAAGCACGGATTTTTGCATCACCCACTGCCTCGCTTCCAGGATGTTTTCCTGCTCGAAGCGATCTAAATCTTCGCGGGTGAGGATGGTGGGAATCAGATCGCGTTTTTCATCCTCATCCAGTGGGGTTTGACCGTCAATATAGTGGTAGGTAATCATCTAGTCCCACAGTTTGGAATTGAGGTTTCCAGCCAACTCATCAGCAAGTTCCTGAATTTTGGCTTCTGCATCACCGACACCTTGTGCTTCCAGCTGCATCGTGTGATCCACCGGCTCAACAATGGCTTTGGCTTTTTTAAGCGCTTGCTTTTCGACCATGCGCTGCAGGCTGCCCTCATGCGGCACCAGTGCATACACAAGTTTACAGTCCATCGCCTCCGCCGCCTTGCGAAGTGATTTGAGGGTAATGGAGTCATCCGCCTCGTTAGTTTCCAGACGAGAAGCTGACTGCTGGGTAACGCCAATGCGCTCGGCCATCTGGCGTACACTCATGCCAAGCGCAGCACGAATGGTACGAATCCAGCCTTCTGATGGACGGTCACACACATGGACTTCGCCCAAGTGCTGATCGAGTGTCTGAATTTGCATATGTTTAAATTTATTGCTCATGTCACAGCCTATATTCTGTAAATAATAGCCATATTAACAGAATAAAAGCTGTAAGTAAAGGGCAATCTAACAGAATATAAGGTGTAAAAATGAGTTTTGAGGAAGTACAATTCCCCAGCGATATCAGCTATGGGGCCACCGGTGGGCCGATGTTCTTAACCGATGTGGTGGCTACCGTATCCGGCCATGAGCAGCGCAACAGCAAATGGAGTCAATCCCGCGCCAAGTACAATGTGGCTTCCGGCATCAAAACTGAAAGCCAGTGGCAAGCCTTGATCGCCTTTTTCCGTGCGCGGCAGGGTAAGGCGGTGGGATTCCGTTTCAAGGACTGGAGCGATTACAAAGGCGAAAATGTGCAGATCGGTGTAGGCGATGACAGCGAAACCGATTTCCAGCTGGTGAAGATTTACTCCAGCGGCAGCGTGGCCGTTTCCCGCGATATTACCAAGCCGGTGGCTGGTACAGTGGATATTTATGTCGATGCCGTGCTGCAAAGCAGTGGCGTGACTGTGGATACTACCACCGGCATTGTGACCTTCTCCAGCGCTCCTGCAAGCGGCGAAATCATCACCGCTGATTTCGAGTTCGATGTGCCGGTGCGTTTCGATACAGACGAAATGGCAGTATCGATGGATAGCTTTGATGCCGGTAACTGGAGCAGCATTCCGCTGATTGAGGTGCGGGTATGAGAATCATATCACCACAATTAGAGGTGCATTTTGAAGGTGGCCTGACTACACTGGCTACCTGCTGGAAGATTACCCGCGAGGATGGAACAGAGTTAGGTTTCACCGATCATGATGCCAAGCTCACCGTTGATAGTGTGGAGTATGATTCGATTGCTGGATTTACGCCCACCACGGTGGAGAATAAATCCAATATGAGTGTGGATAATCTTGATGTGGAGGGCCAGGTGTACCCTTCTAAGATCACGGAAGAAGATTTGCTGGCCGGACTCTATGACTATGCTGAAATCGAAATCTTTGTTGTCAATTATAAGGATTTGAGCCAGGGCAAATTGGTGGTGAAGCGTGGGCGGCTGGGTGAAGTAACACTTAGCAGCCAGATGTTTCAAGCGGAAGTGCGCGGCCTTACCCAGCATCTATCACAGACCATTGGCGATGTATTTTCTCCCTCCTGCCGTGCCATTCTAGGCGATAGCAAATGCAAAGTGGCGTTGGCCAGCTTTACCATTTCGGCCACCGTTACCGAAGTCACCAGCAACCAAACCTTTAAGGCCAGTACCTTATCGCAGGCAGCGGGTTGGTTTACCGGTGGCGAGGTGGAATGGACATCCGGCAATAATGATGGCCGCAAAATGGAAGTGAAGGAATTCGCCTCCACACAGGTGGTGTTGGCATTGCCGATGGGTAAAAGCATTCAGGTGGGTGATGGATTCGATATCATCGCCGGTTGCGATAAGACCCGCGAAACCTGCCAGAGCAAATTTTCTAATATCATCAATTTCCGTGGTGAGCCGGATGTGCCTGGCACCGATAAGCTGCTCACCACGGCTGGCACGTTAGATAAAAACAACAGGAATGGGTAACCGGCTATGAGCAACATTACACCGGAGCAGATTGTCGCACAGGCCAGAACATGGCTCGGCACGAAATACCATCACCAGGGCAGATTAAAGAAATCGGCAAAAGGCCCAGGTGGGTGCGATTGCCTTGGCCTGATTATCGGCGTGATTGATGAGTTAGGGCTGCAGGACGGTAACGGCAACCCACTCACCCAGGCCGATGAATTCAACTACTCCATGTATCCTGAGCGCGGCAGACTGGTAAAAAGTATTGGCCAGCACCTTCGGGCCGTACCCATAGAGAAAATGGCGGTGGGTGATGTGTTGCTCTTTAAAACCTTCAAAGACCCACAGCATGTCGCACTGCTCACACAATATCCAGGCAATGGCCCTGGCATTATTCATTGCAATTCAAGCGCTGGTCAGGTGGTGGAACAACCGCTTTCCATGACGTGGGTGAAGCTGCTCACCCATGTGTATCGCTTCAAAAAGAAACAACTTAAATCGATCAAGTAACATTCTATGGCTGATATTGTTTTACCCGTAGTCGGCGGCACGGTGGGATTCGTGCTGGGTGGCCCTTCCGGTGCTATTTTAGGCGCTAATTTAGGAAGTATGGCTGCCGGTGCGTTTTTCCCGACCACGCAGCGGGTACAGCTACCAACGCAGGAAGGCCCACGTCTTGCCGATTTAAGGGCGCAAACATCGACTTACGGCAATGTGATTCCGAAAGTCTATGGCACAATGCGGCTGGCTGGTAATGTCATCTGGTCAACCGATATCAAGGAGGTAAAAAGCGAAAAAACTACCACCCAAACATCAAGCGGTGGCGGTAAAGGTGGCGGCGGTGGCAAAACTACCACTAGCCAGACCACCGTTACTTACGAGTATTTTGTCACGCTGGCGATTGCCATTTGCGAAGGGCCGATTGATGAAGTGATCCGTGTATGGGCGGATAGCAAGGTGCTGACGGAAGATGTGCTGTCTGCCAGCCAAGGCAAATATAATATGCATGTGGGTGATGAAACGCAAGGCGTAGATGACATCATAGCCAAATATCTGCCAGCTGGCACGATTCCGGCCTATCGCGGCAGAGCCTATGTGGTGATCGAGGATTTTCCGCTGGCTGAATATGGCAACCGTATTCCTAATTTTACCTTTGAAGTGCGCCGTGCGGTGAAATTTACGCCCTCGGTGGAAGATAAGGTTAAAGACATTGTGATGATCCCTGGTGCGGGGGAGTTCGTCTATAGCACGGCAGTGACTACCAAGCAGGATGGCAGCTATCCAGGCGGCGGGTTTGTGCCTTCCGGCGATAAGAGTTCCATCAACATGCACAACTATGATGGCAAAGCCGATGTACTGGTGGCCGTTGACCAGCTGCTGAATGTCTTGCCAAACCTGGAATGGGTGGCAGTGGTGGTAACCTGGTTTGCCACCGATGTGGATGCTGGAAGTTGCACTATTATTCCCAAGGTGGAATTTCAAGGTACTACGCAAGTGCTGCCAACGGATTGGTCGGTGGCAGGGCTTACACGCTCTACCGCACAAACCGTGCTGTTTTTTGATGCCGATACGCCGACTTACGGTGGCACGCCCTCCGATGCCAGCGTGGTGCAGCTATGTCAGGAATTGCAGAATCGCGGCTTAAACGTAATGCTCTATCCGATGCCGTTTGTGGATCAGATAACCCCTGATCCCAAGCCGTGGCGTGGCCGCATCACGCCGGCCAATGCTACCGATGCCAATAGCTGGTTTACCAAAACCAATGGCTACAATGCCTTCATTACCCACTATGCCAATTTAAGCGTGGGTGGTACGGCGCTAAAAGATGTCATCGATGCGATTGTCATCGGCTCGGAATTGGTCGGCATGACCGGCTATTCTTACACCACCGGCAACTATCCTGCAGTCAACCAGCTGGTATCGCTGGCAGCCACGGTAAAAACAGCCGTGGGCGCTGGCGTGAAAGTCACTTACGCCGCCGATTGGAGCGAGTATCACAGCACCGGTGGCTGGTTTAACCTCGATCCGCTATGGGCAAGCAGCAATATCGATTTTGTTGGTATTGATAGCTATTTTCCGATTACGCCGGATCTGCCACAGATTCAAATCGATGAAGATAAGATCAAGGAATATTGGGAAAAAGGCGAAGGCTGGGATTATTTTTACACCGATTCAGTCAACCGCACCGGCCAGACCAGCTATGGTGGTGATGCCACCTATGCCTGGAAGAATTTAGAGTATTGGTGGAGCAACACGCATACCAACCCCGATACCAACACCACGGCCTGGACTGCCAAAATGAAACCAGTGTGGTTTACGGAATTTGGTTTCCCCAGCGTGGATGGCGCGGCTAATCAGCCCAATGTATTTTTTGATCCTACATCGAGTGAGAGTTTTTACCCGCGTGGCAGCAAAGGCCGCATTGACTTCCAGGCGCAGCGTGAAGCACTCAATGCCACGCTGGATTATTTGGAGGAGCGCACACAAGAAGCAGGTAATGCCAACCTGGCGCCGCGCCGCTTTATCTGGACGTGGGATGCCAGGCCGTTTTCCTTCTGGCCGGATTTGGAAGGGGTATGGCAGGACAGCATATTGTGGGCTACCGGCCATTGGGTGCAAGGCAAGCTGGGTAATTCTACGCTGGGAGCGATTGTCGCAGAATTGCTGCAAGCCGCTGGCCTGACTGCCAGTGATTATGATGTGACACGCTTAACCGATACGGTGGAGGGCTTTATCCTTGACCGGCCTATCACGGTACGCAATGCGCTGGAATATCTCACTACTTCTTATTTCTTCGATATCGTGGAGAGCGATGGCATCTTGAAATGCGTGCCGCGTGGCAGCGAATCGGTGAAAGCCGTGCCGGAAGATGACCTGATACCGTCCAAGAAAAAAGGCGTGCAGAATGTGCTGGAGGTTAATTACGCGCAGGAATTGGAACTGCCGCAGCGAGTGAATGTCACCTATCTGGATCGGCCATTTAATTATGATCCGGTCACGCAAACCTCACAGCGTCAGGTGGTGAAAGCAGTCGATCAGGTAACCATGAGCCTGCCGATTGTGATGGGTGCAACGATGGCCAAGCAGATATCCGATATCACGCTGTACGGCACATGGAAGGAGCGCACCAGCTTCACGCTCACCCTGCCGCCGAAATATGTGCGGATTGAGCCAACCGATATCATCACCGTGACGGTCAATAACGTGCCGCATGAAATGCGGGTGGTAAAAACCGATATGGAAGCTAATGGCGTGATGAAAATAAGCGCCGTGGCCGAGGATATCAGCAGCTATGATTTCTACACCCCGCCTGGTGAAACCGGCAGCAATATCGAGCCGCCAGTGCTGGTGCCGGATACGCTGGTAAAATTTATCGATGCACCGCCACTGCCTACCGATACCGTACCCAATCAAGGTTTACTGCGTATTGGTGTGGCGGCAGATGGGCCGAATTGGAATGGCTCTGCCGTGTATCGCTCCGATGATGGCGGTGAAGCCGGTGGCAATACCTTCAACCTGCTGGCTGGATTAGATGGTGCGGCTACCTTCGGTGCGATACTCACCAACCTGCCAAATGGCCCGTTTGAAACCTGGGATAACATCAATGAGGTGGAGGTTATTCTTACCTCTGGTAGCCTGGCATCCGTCAGTGAGTTGGGTGTGTTGAACGGTGCTAATGCTGCGTTGATCGGTGACGAGCTGGTGCAATTCCAAAATGCACAGCTGATTGGTGAAAACACCTACAAACTGACCAAGCTGCTGCGTGGCAGGCAAGGTACGGAATGGGCAATAGATGGTCATACCATTGGTGATCGCTTTGTGCTGATTACACCGGCGCTTTATACCACCGCCATTGCCAATAATCTGATTGGCCGTGAACTGTATTACAAGGCGGTGAGCGTGGGTAACACCCTTTCCACCACGGATGAAGAAGCCTTTACCTACACGGGGCGCAATCTCAAACCGTTTGCACCGGTGCATGTGGAAGGAAGCCGTGATGGGAGCGATAACCTCACCATCAACTGGATACGGCGGTCACGCATTGATAGCGAATGGCGTGATGGTGTCGGTATTCCGCTGGGTGAAGAATCTGAGCTTTATGAGGTGGATATTTTGGATGGTGCTGATGTGGTGCGAACCATTGAAGTCACCAGCCCTACGGCCAGTTACACAGCAGCAGAGCAAACCACTGACTTTGGCAGCGCCCAAGCCAGTATTGATATGAAGATTTACCAAATGTCTGCCGTGGTGGGTCGTGGCTATACGGCAGAAGCCACCGTTTAATCAAACCTAATTGGAGAAAGTTATGTCCTCAACCGGAAGGCTGGGTCTGCCGTATATTGTCACAGCGCAGGCACAAAAAGAAGTGACACATAATGATGGGCTGAATCGCCTTGATGCATTTGTCACACCCGTGGTGGCTGATATTGCCAGCGCACCGCCAGGTAGCCCAACGGTGGGTGACCTTTACATTGTTGGTGCTAGTGCTACGGGTGATTTTGCTGGCGAGGAAGATAAGCTGGCACAATACCTCACCGGTGGCTGGGTATTCTATACGCCTTTCAAGTGGATGGATGCTTTCGTAGAAGCCTCTGACAGTCGCTATGCCTATAACGGAAGTAATTGGGTACCATTTGGCTTGATTATGAAAGACACCGGAGAATATCTGCGGGTTGGCCATAAGCAAGAGGATGTCACGGTCAGCTCCGGTGTATTTGTTGATACCACTATTCAAATTCCGGATCGCTCTATTTTGTTGACGGTAAATGTGCGGGTAACCACGGCGGTGACCGGCGCGAGTTCCTTTGATGTGGGAATCAGCGGTGAAACCAGCAAATTCGGTGGCTCAATCGGCATCGGACAGGATTCCACAAATATTGGAATCATCGGCCCGACCGCATTTTATTCAGATACGGCAGTGCGCCTGACCGCCAATGGCAGCGATTTCACCGGAGGTGTGATCCGCACCACCATGCAATATTTTAAACCAAAAGGGCCATGGCCATGGGAGTAATGACAATGGAAACCGTATTTATTTGTGCATGCACTATTATGACCGGCCTGCTGATCTGGGGATTGGGATGGTATTATCTGCTGGCGAGTGGCTTTGCCACATTATTCATGCTCACGTTATTCAAGAGCACTGACCCAAAATAAAACAAACAACAATAGCCAATTCGACCCGCTTTCAGGCGGGTTTTTTTATGCCTGGAGGAAAGATGAATACAGAAAACGAAACCAACAGCCTGCCCACACACGTTGCTGTCTGCCAAGAGCGTTACAAGTCGCTGGAAAGCAGGCTGGCACGCATTGAGAAAATTCTCTGGTGGTGGGGAACGATGATCGTCACCGGTCTGGTGGGCATCATCATCAAACTAACATTTATTAGCGGAGGTTAATCATGGTTACATTACTTGGATCGCTGATAGGATTTGTCAGCGCAGCTTTTCCTGATCTTTTGAAGATCTGGCGCGATGCAGCTGATCGCAAACACGAGCTGACTATTTTGGAAATGCAGATGGCACAGGCAGCACAAGGCCATCAGCAACGGTTGGAAGAGATCAATGCCCAGGCAGATATTTCTGAGTCCAGGGCATTATACAAAACCTACTATTCCGGCATCAAGTGGGTGGATGCGCTGAATGGCACGGTCCGTCCAGTTCTGGCTTATGCTTTCTTCCTGCTTTATTTTACCATCAAATGCATGCAATTCGCCATGGTTGACCTAGCCGATCCTCTGCCATGGCACATGGATATGTTGTGGAGCGTTGAAGATCAGGCAATCTTTGCTGGCATCATCAGCTTTTACTTCGGCCAACGTGCCATGAGCAAGGTGCGGAGTGGAAAATGAGGCATATCACACAAGATGGTCTTAATCTCATCAAGCAATTTGAGGGGTTTGAGCCAGAAATATATCTAGATGCTGCCGGTTTGCCCACTATCGGCTACGGCCACCTGATCCGCAAAGGCGAGCATAAGATGTTCGAAAACGGTATCAGTGAAGCTGCGGGCGAAGCATTGCTCATTAAGGATGTGCTGTTGGCCGAGCAAGCCGTATGCCGATTAATCAACGTGCCGCTGACTGATGGCCAGTTTGATGCGCTGGTATCCTTTACCTTCAATCTGGGTGGCGGCGCATTGCAACGCTCAACCCTCCGCCGCAAAGTCAACCGCGAGGAACACAATGCAGTACCCCGCGAATTCCGCAGGTGGGTGTGGGCTGGTGGCCGTAAGCTGCGCGGCCTTATTCGCCGCCGGAGGGCAGAAGCAGAACTTTATCAATTTTAAACACAGAAAAATGACATGGCCATCACCTGGATCACTCCCGTTACCCTCACACTTACGACTGAGGATGAATGGACGGAGGTGGATGTCAGCGCTCATGTGCCTTCGGGCGCAACTGGCGTTATTCTTCGTGCTATAAGCACCACCAGTTTTAATCGTGTCTTTGCCTTTCGTAAGAAAGGTTCCACCGATGATCGCACCTCCGGCGGTACAGATGACCTCTCCGGTGGTGGGCATACATGGACGTTTGCCGGACTCAATGGCGACCGCATTTTTGAATATTACAGCGAGGATTTAGACGATCACGCACTAGAACTGGTAGGCTATTTTGGTTCGGAAGCGGTGTTTTTCACTAATGCGCCGGATAAATTGGTTGGTGGGACGGGTAGTTATGTCGATATCGACATTTCCAGCGATACCGGCAGTGATATGGCTATTGGCGCATTATTCAGCTATGCGGTTGCTTCACCTGGACGTGTTACCTTTCGCAAAAAAGGCAGCACGGATGATTTTTGGCCGTATGATGTTGATAATAAATACTGGCCGATCATCGGCGTGGATGCCAACGAAGTCTGCCAGATCAAGCAGGAAAGTTCCGGTGAACTTTACCTGATTGGCTACATCACTGGCGATGCCACCTTCCTGACCAATGCCACGGACTTATCCTCTGGTTCTACCAATAGCTGGGTCGATAAAACCTTGCCGGAAGGTGCAACTGGAGCATTCCTCCATTTCTATGGCGGCGATGATAACATCTACGGAGCGCGAAAAAACGGCACCTCTCTAAGCTGGAATGATGCACTGGTGGATGAGGTCGGCGTGGCGATGGTGGAGGCCGACAGTGAAACCATCGAAATCTATCGACAAGGAGGTGTTGAAGCCTATCTGATTGGCTATTCTGAATCCGGAGCCAGCACTACGGAAGTATCTAATGATGTTGATCTGCGCTGGAATACGATTGAAGAAATTGCCAACAGCCTGGATAGCCGATGGCATACCGTCAATACCATTGAGCAGCCTAGCGATGTGCGCTGGCATCTCCGCAAAGCAGTAGAAAACAGGGGTGATTTTCGCTGGAGTCTCACCGGAAGGATAAACAGCGATATTGAGACGCGGTGGAATCTGATTCAACAGATTGCTGGTCAGTTTTCTGCACCGTGGCATGTGCAGGCGACCATTGAAGCAGAGCAGCAGCTGCAATGGCATAATCGGGCTATCGCTGCAGAGGAAATGGATGGCCGGTGGAATGTCATCCAGCGCACATCACAGAGTAGCGATATTCGCTGGAATATGGCTGGTAGCGCACAAGCGGTGCTGGATTCACGCTGGGCTTTGCAGGCTGCTGTTGCTGGTGATGTTGATATTCCCTGGCATGTACGCAACCAGATTGCTGATGAAAATGACCTGCGCTGGCAGTTAGAACAGCGCATTGCCGCTGTTACGGATTTATCCTGGCATGTAGCACAACTGGCACATAACCAGAATGACAATCGCTGGCATGTTTATGAACAGGCAGCGCAGACAGCAGATTTACGCTGGAATGCGATTCAGTTTGCTGAGAGTGACATCGCCCTGCAATGGCATGATCGCCAGCTGGCCGATAACGATACCAATCTACGCTGGCATATTAACCAAACCGTTTCAGCGCTAGCTGATACGCTGCAGTTACTGTGGAATAGTGCTGCTACGGTTGATGCGGAAAGTGACCAACGCTGGCACCTTTACCATGCGGTGAATCAGGTTGCCGATGCCAGGTGGCACATGGCAGGGCAAATTACTGCCGAGCATGATATCCGGTGGCATATAGAGCAACAGGTGGCTGCCAATGCCGATTTTCGTTGGCATGACCAGGAAGCTATCAATCAGGCTGCTTCGCTTGCCTGGCATGATTATAACCTTGCCGCGCAGCAGTTGGATAGCCGGTGGCATCTAACCGTGCAAGCAAATGCCCAACTTGATATATTGTGGAATGCAGTACAGCAAATCGACTTTGCTGCGGATCTGCGCTGGAATGTTAAATCCAGTGTTTCTGCAGATGACACGCTGGCATGGAATATCCGGCAGCGCATTATAGCTGAAAATGAATTGCTATGGCATGTGGTTGCTTACCTGGAGCAGTCACTTGATTTGCGATGGAATACTGATGGCACTGTGCCAGAAACGGCAAATCACCGCACCGTATTCGTGAGTAAAGACGCACGTACCTTGTTCGCGGCTGCAGAGCCGCGCACGCTGGATGTTCCGGTAGATACCCGAACCTTCATCATTTCACCAACCTCAATCATTAACTAAAGGAGAAACCTTATGCCTATTGCTTCAACCGATATCGACTTTCAATTAAGCGGCGGTGCATCAAACAGCGATCCCGATGCAGCGCTGGGCGGTGTTATCAGTTCAACACAAATCACCGATGCCACCATTGCCAACTTATTCGATAATGTCAGCGGTGCGGAAGCCTCTGCCGGTGATACGGAATATCGCTGCTTTTATGTGAAAAACAATCACGGCTCACTTACCTTGCAGGGCGCAAAAATCTGGATTGAAACTAACACGCCCAGCAGTGATACCGCAGCAGAAATCGGCCTTGGCACTTCGGCGGTGGATGGCACCGAGCAAACCGTGGCCGATGAAGAAACCGCACCCACCAGTGTCACCTTTGGCACGGCTGCCGGTGAAGGCAATGCGTTGACCATTGGCGATATTCCCGCCGGTGAACATAAAGCCGTGTGGGTTAAGCGTGTGGTGAGTTCTTCTGCCGCTGCGTATAATTCTGATTCGGTGGTTATCAAAGTCCAGGGCGACACCGCAGCATAAGGGAGGCAGATGATGGGACTCATCCAGAAATTTGCCAAAGCACCCGCTGAAAAGCTGGATTATGCCGTGGATTACGATCTGGAATTATCAGCGCTGGGGGATACCATTGCCTCCAGCCTGTGGATCGTGCCGAGTAATACGGTGGATAGTGCTGGGAATCAGACGGTTGAACTTGAGGACGATGTGACGGTCAGTTACAGCGAAGATTCCCCGATACCCACTTACGCGCTAGGCGGCACACTCTTTACCGACACCAAAGCCACTATTCACTTGAATGGTGGTACCTTGGGCGCGGAATACACACTGGAGAACCGGATCATAACCACCGGTAGCCGCCAGTACACCCGACATATCATCATTAAAATTCAGGATAAATAACTCATTCACCACCCTGCATCACATCACAATCTGAAAGCTGGGCGTGTTCAAATTCCAGTGTTGAATGCCCAACATCAAATTGCTCTGAGAGCATGGCTTTAAGGGCGGTTTTGACTTTCTCGATATGCGCCGGTTCATTATCGTTTGGCACTACATGCGCTTCAAGCGCATTATGCTGTTCATCTAGCTGCCAGATATGCACATGGTGGACGTTGGAAACACCATCAACCGCTTCCATTGCTGTGATTACTTCCTGTATGGATAAATGCTCCGGTGTGCCTTCCATAAGCAAATGAATGGTTTTAGGCAGCATGGTGAACCCTTGCCACAGCACATAACCCGCAATGATAAGGGTGAGCAGCGTATCTACCCAATACCAGCCATAAAGCAGGATCAGCGTTCCGGCGATGATCACGCCCACCGAGGCCAACGCATCCGATACGTTGTGCAAAAACGCCGCCTTGATATTCATGCTGTTTTTCGACATGGCATAAGTCAGCACAGCCGTGACCACATCAACTACCAGCGCAATGCCTGCCACGATCACCACCGTCCAGCCTTCAATTTCTTCCGGCTCGGCAAAACGCCATAACGCTTCGTAAATCAGATACAGCCCGATGATAACCAGTGTAGTCAGATTGATAAGGGCGGCAATCACTTCGGCACGTTTATAGCCGAAGGTTTTTAGCTCATCAGCTGGCTTGCGACCAATCTTCCTTGCAAATAAAGCGATGCCCAATGAGGCTGCATCACTCAAATTATGCAGCGCATCGGCAATGAGCGATAAGCTACCCGATAGCACCCCGCCAATCACTTGTGCTACGGTGAGCAATACATTGACTCCAACGGCAGCGATCAGTTTGCCATCTCCCATATTCTCCGCGCCGTGATCGTGTCCTTTTCCCATTAGCTATTTACCCATTCCCATGCTTGTGTTGATTGATCGGTATGAAAGAAATGCATTTCAGCATCGAAAAAGAGGCTGGAAATTTTTGTTCCCCATTCTTCCCATTTTTTATCCCCGATAATCGCGGTCTTGCCATATTGGTTTTTATGTTTGGCATCAAATTTGATATCCTCCCACAACGCGCCCATCTCGAAGCCGGATAACCCCTCCAGATCAATATAAAAGCGTACAGTTTCATGCTGTTGCAACAGCGATTCTAACTGCGGCAATAGCTGCTCGTAATCTTTTTTGGTTACTGTGCCGCTAGCATTGATATGCACGACATTATTTTCATTAATAGGTTTGATACTAAGCATGGTTAGCCTCCTTAAACTTAGTGATTATTTTCTGTATGAATGCGGAAGGCATCTCGCCCGGCTTTAAAACCTTCCCATGCCACGTAGGGAACTATTGCAAGAGCTGCTACAGGATCAGCCCACCACCAGCCAAATGCTTCAACAAGCCCCAATCCAGTCAAAGTAACAATGGTTTGATACTGGCATATGAGCGTATCTTTTGCATCGTACTTAAGGGTTTTAGCTTCCAGTTTTTTGCCATAATGGTATTTACCCCACGCTAGAACCGGATTAACCAAAAGCGACAAAACAAGTATGCCGATTCCATATATCGAAAAAGATGGAGCAGTTTGCTCCAAAAATTTTGTGTAAACTTCATAAAGAATAAAGCAGACGACTATCCAAAATGCCGAAGATATAACGGCTAGTGCGATCTTTTTACGAAATCTGAGTGCTTCTGAAGAAATCTCTTTTTCTTCGCCTTTCAGACGCCAAATCATTGTTGCTGCGGAACCGGCTTCTACGGAACTATCCAGCCCCCAGCTGATTAAAGCAGAGCTTCCCGTTAATATGCCTGCCGTTACTGACACGATAACTTCGCAGATATTGTAGAGAAGACTCGCCGTTTCGACCCAGCGTCCTCTTTTTAAGAGCTTTTTTCTTTTTTCATCCTTCATTGTTCACTCTTTATTTTATGATATATTCTGCCGCCGATCACCTGCGCGGCGGTAAGCAGGACATTCACACCAACGGCAGCGATCAGCTTACCATCTCCCATATTTTCTGTGCCGTGATCGTGTGAATGTCCCATGATGTTCCTCCTTATTGGCTGTTATTGCCCATCCATTTGTTGTGCCATTTATTGTTGTGCATATCGCCCATGCCCATATCTTTGTGCATTTGCTGCATTTCTTTCATATGTTCCTGCATGGCGGGGCAATCATCATAATTACCGTTACACTCTTTTTCCATTTTATCCATCATATTGCCCATATTTTGGTGCATCTGGCGCATGGATTTCATGTGATCTTGCATAGACATATCGCTGCCATTGCCGTTCATCATCTGCATACACATCGGACAGCACATCATCATCGGTGCGTTGCCGCTATTTTGCATTTGCTGACCCATTGAGCTACTTTGCCCATTATTGGTTTGGGCATAGACCGCCAATGGTATGGCAAGCAATGCAAGGGCTAAAAAGCTGGTTATTTTCTTCATAATATTCTCCTTGATTGGTTTAGTTGGTTGGTTGTTGAAGGGATGACGTTTTAGCTTCACCAAGCGCGCTGAATAAAAGTAGCGCCACACCGATGAAGATAAAACTGTCGGACAGGTTAAAGGCAGGCCAGTGATAGCCAAAGGCATGAAAATCCAGATAATCAAACACGGCAGAAAACCGTATCCTATCTATGATATTGCCGATGGCTCCACCGATAATCAGCCCCAGCGCCAAAGCAGTGGAGCGATGTTCGACCTTCCTTAACCATACGAATAGCCATGCTACGATGAGCATGGCGACAGCTGAAAGAATCCACTGACCATTTGAGATATCTTGCAACATGCCAAAGCTGATGCCGGGATTCCATACCGTCACCAGATTAAAAAATGGGGTCACCACCACTGACGCTTTTGCGCCTGCAATGGTGGCAAACAACACTTGCTGGGTGACCTGTATCAGCAGCAGAGCAATCGCGGCAATGGCCACACCAAATCGTGTCATGACTGCCTCACTTCTTCTAGCTCTTTGATGGCCGAGCGATAGATGCGCCATGCGCTGCGTAAAAATAGTGCGGCGATGACAAAGGCGATCAGAATATCCGGCCAGTGGCTTTGCGTGAATGCCACGGCAGCGGCGGCCAGCATGACCAGCACATTGCCGATGGCATCATTGCGACTACAAATCCATACTGATTCACGGTTGCTGTCACCTTCACGGTAGCGGTAAAGCATCCATGCGCTGGCGATATTGACAATTAGTGCCAGCAGACCGATAGCGCCCATCACTTCGGCTTGTGGCACCGCCTCGGTTGCAGCGCGGTAAATGCTATTGCCGATGACTAGCAGACCAAACAGCCCCATCGTGCCGCCTTTGATCAGCGAGGCTTTGGCGCGGGTAGCTAATGCCTTATCCAGCACATAGAGCGAGATGGCGTAGTTAAAGGCATCGGCAAAGAAATCCACCGCATCAGCCAGCAATGCTACCGATCCGGAATACAGGCTGGCAATCACCTCCACCACAAACATTGCGGCATTTAGCATTAAAATAATCCAAAGGATTTTCCGGTAATTGCTATCAGCGATATTGCCGCTATCACCATTATCGCAACAACTGGCAGTCATACCGACCTTGAGCTTACCTTTGTTTACCATAAACTCCCCATAGGGGTAGTTACGCCAGCGTTGCGGCTCCATTCTATCAAATCGATAATGATCACTGGTGTAAGCCACCACAATGCATCACGCAAAAAACTGTGGATGCGCCTCATGTTAATGATGATCTCTTTGGGGGATTGATAAAGCGTGGGGCTGGGAATAAACCGAGGAACTAAGGCGCAGTATTGGGTGTATGCCTGCCCGAATTTCTCCTGCAAAAATGCTTCTTCCTGCCTGACCAATGGCAGATACATCAACAGCATACCCACCACTAGAATTATCAACACGGATAATTGATTGCTGGTAAAGCCGATGCCAATGATGCCGAGCAATGAGCAAAGATAGAGCGGGTTTCTAACCACCGAAAACGGCCCGGTAGTTACTAATTCCTCATTTTTGCGCCCACCGATAAATAATGTGCAATAAAAGCGTCCCAATATGCAAAGCGATATCAGCACCAGCCCGATACTGTGATTGAGATGATGAAGTAGCGCTTCTTGTGGCAAATAGCTGCTACTGAACAGCACAATGGTAAGTGCCAGTAGCAGCAATACCCGACCAATCAAGAGGCGGCTACGGTTGAGAGAATTTTGCAATATCATTGCTCTTGCCTCCGTTCCTTGCTGTGAAACAGGCGATACAAGGCTGGCAGCACTAGTAGTGTCAGTGCGGTGGAGGAAATAATCCCGCCGATTACCACCGTGGCCAATGGCCGCTGCACTTCCGAGCCTGCGCCGACATTCAGTGCCATTGGCACAAAGCCGAGGCTGGCAACCAACGCGGTCATCAGGATAGGACGCAAGCGTGTTAAAGCACCCTCGATAATGGCTTCGTCTATTTTCATGCCCTGATCACGC
>JAKUPQ010000040.1 GCA_022450665.1 Alphaproteobacteria bacterium
ACCGGCATGGTGACAGATTTTACTGCCAACCCTGCCCGTATGCGTGAAAGCGCCATGAGCGGATATTCCACAGCAACCGATTTGGCCGATTGGCTGGTGCGCAGCTTGAATATGCCGTTTCGCGAAGCACATCACGTTACTGGAAAAGTAGTAAAAATAGCCGAAGCGCAATCGTGCCGACTTGATGAATTGCCGCTGGAAGCCATGCAGGAAATACACCCACAAATTACCGCTGAAGTATTCGATGTTCTCAGCGTAGAGGCCTCCGTCGCCAGCCGAAAATCTTTTGGCGGCACAGCGCCGGAACTGGTAAAACAGGCAATAACCCATTTTCGTAACGAGGTGTTGTAATGCGCGCGCTGATAATAATGACATTGCTGGCATCTCTTGCGGCATGCGGGGTACAGGGGGATTTATATCGCCCAACCGACCCCAAACCCGACCCAAAAAAGCGTGAGCGCGGATTAAAAACCCACCCGTTCCCCGATCAGCCGCCCGAAGAACAAGAAGTTATGCCCGATTTGATATAAGGAAATCGTTGTGGATCATTTTGCCTATAAAGAAGGCGTATTACACGCCGAAGATATTGCATTGACTACCTTGGCCGAGGAGGTGGGAACACCATTTTATTGCTACTCCACTGCCACGCTGCGTCGGCATTTTGAAGTTTTCCGCACCCCTTTCGATGATATAGATCATAAAATTTGCTATGCGGTGAAAGCCAATTCTAATTTGGCAATTCTGAAAGTGCTTGCCGATTGTGGGGCAGGCGCCGATGTAGTGAGCGAAGGCGAAATTCGTCGCGCCCTCGCCGCAGGTATTGCACCCGAAAACATCGTGTTCTCTGGGGTAGGTAAAACCCAATCCGAAATGCGGTTTGCTTTGGAGCAGGATATTTTCCAATTCAACATCGAATCCGAAGCCGAATTGCTGGCACTTAATGCCGTTGCCAGTGAAATGCATACCCGCGCCAGTATCGCAATACGCGTAAACCCTGATGTAGATGCCAAAACCAACGCAAAAATTTCTACCGGAAAAAAAGAAAACAAATTTGGAATTGATATTGCTAAAGCGCCGGAGCTATACGCCCGTGCCGCCGTTCTTACAGGCATTAAAGTGCAAGGCGTTTCGGTGCATATAGGCTCGCAGCTTACCTCGGTTGAACCATTCAGAGAAGCATTTATAAAAGTACGCGAACTGGTGCAATCTCTGCGCAAATCCGGTTTGCGCATCACCACAATCGATGTCGGCGGCGGATTAGGTGTACCCTATGAGCGCAAATCTGCCGCACCGCCTTCCCCCGCACAATATGCCGCTGTGGTAAAAGACATTTTAAGCGATATGGATTGCACCCTCATTTTTGAGCCGGGGCGCCTGCTGGTAGGAAATGCAGGCATTCTTGTCACTAAAGTTATATATGTAAAGCCTAGCGATACCCGCACTTTTGCCATTGTGGATGTTGCAATGAATGACTTGTTACGCCCATCGCTCTATGGCGCACATCACGACATTATTCCCGTTGCCGAACCCGCTGAGAATATCGCTGAAGTGCCTATTGATATTGTAGGCCCGGTATGCGAAACCGGAGATACTTTTGCAGAACAACGGCTATTGCCGATGCCCGCAAGCGGCGACTTGCTGGTGTTCCGTACCGCAGGTGCCTATGGGGCAGTGATGAGCAGCACGTATAATAGTCGCCACTTAACGCCAGAAATACTGGTAGATGGCGAAAAATATGGCATTATACGAAAACGTCAAACCTATGATCAAATGCTGGCATTAGACGCTATTCCAAGCTGGCTGGCCTAACGATAACAAAAAGGATTACACCCATGACACAGCCTCAATGGATTGATACCCATGTACATATTTTTCCCGAAAGCGATAGCAAAAAAGAATTGCCACGCTTGAGCTTTTTGCAAAACCGGGTGAACACACCCAGCGCGTATCGCGATGCGAACAGCCAACACAGCCCGTCCGGAGTGGTGGTGGTGCATTTTTCTAAAGCGCCCGATTCGGTACATGTAATAGAAACTCTCGATAGCATGGGCAAATGCACCCTGCCAATGGTAGGCGTAATTAAGGCCGATGTGACCGATCCGCGCTGCTTCGAATGGATCTTACGTGACGATATTAAAGCAGTGCGCGTATACGCCAAAGAATCCATGCCCGATTTTAGTGATAAAGCTGCATGGGATAAATTATGGAATCTGGTGCGTAGCCGCAATAAGCATATTCTGGTATTTGGCCAAGCGCCTTATTTGCGTAATACCATCGCCCAACTGCCGCAGGATATTCCACTGGTGATTGACCATTTAGGTTTGCCCGATGTTACTAAAGGCGCCAGCGACCCCGATTTTCGTGGCTTACTCAGCGACATGAAAACCCGCAATGCTACGGCAGCACCAGTTTATTATAAAGGCCCCGGCTATCGCACTTCGCTTGACGTGCATAAGGTGCAGCCCTTTGTAACCGCAATCGCCGAAACTTTAAGTGTCGACCGGCTTATGCTCGGCGCAAGCGATGGTCCTTTTGCAGGTCCGGCACTGGAAGAAGATGTCCGTTTTCACGGCAAACCGCTTTCTACCTTAGTTGATTTCAACTGGATTTATAACTACACCGCCCAATTAGCCGAAGGCGTAGCTGATGCATTGTCGTTAAATATGCAGGATGTAATGTTTCGCACCCTATACCGCAATGCCGCAGAACTTTACGGGTTTGCCAAATAATGGCTGATTCTGCCGTAGCGGCACCACAATGCGATATTGTGCTACCCGTATATAACGGGCTGACCTATGTGCGCCGCTGCGTGAATGCGCTATTGGCCTACACTCCTGCCGAATTGTGCCATGTGTATATCATGGACGATGCCGGCGATGCTATGACCGCTGCATATTTGCAGGATATTGCCGATACGCATACGCATATCACTTTGATACGCAATAGCGAGAATCTGGGCTTTGTTAAAAATTGCAACAAAGGCATGGCGCTTGGTGCTGCACCTTATGTGTTATTGCTGAACAGCGATGTTATTGTTACCCCGCATTGGCTGCAAGGGCTGCTTGAAGCCGCCGCTACCGATGACACCATTGGCGCTGTAAACCCTCTTACCAATTATGCTGCTAATATCAACCTGCCCATTGCGCCAGGACTGAGCTTTTTTGATATGCATCAGTTTGTGCAAACCCACATTCCTCGTGAACCGTTTGATATTGTTACTTCTGTAGGGTTTTGTTTATTGCTGCGCCGTAACGCCCTTGATGCCCTGGGCATTTTCGATGAAATATTCGGCATGGGATATTGTGAAGAATCCGATCTGGCCATGCGCCTCACCACCAATGGCTGGCGCACTGTTACCGCACCTTGGGTGTATGTATATCACAAAGGCGGCGGCACGTTTACTGGCCGTGATGCCCGCTATTTAAAGAACCGCACAATTTTTGATCGCCGCTGGAAAAAAGAATATTTACAACAATGGCGGGCTTTTAAAAAGGCCGATCCTTTTGCATATCTGCGCACTGCATTTGCCTGTCAAAGCCATTTTGCTCCGCTGCCCGCCATGCGCGGCACCTATCGCAAAATGCGTCATTCGTGGCAACAACGTAATTTGCGTAGTTGCATAGCTGCTGCTGTTCGCGGCGCGCTTGCACTGCCTCAGGCCAAACGCGCTGTGGCGAATGATACCTACATAAGCCGCCTCAAGCCCCCTTCAGAACGCCTGCGGGTGACTTATATTTTACCTACCCTCGATGTAGCAGGTGGTGTGCTTTCCGTTGTGCAACTGGTAAACGAAATGATACTACTAGGCATAGATGCGCGCATTGCAGCGCTATATGAAGAGCCGCAAATTCGCGAATGGCCGCTGCATAGTGAGCCGATGCTTTATGCCAATAAACACGAATTATTAGCAAATCTTCCCCAAACCGATATTTTGGTCGCTACCCATTGGATGACAGCACCCTGGGTAGCCGCATTGGAAAAACAAGGAAGAACACAAAAAACTGCTTATTTCCTGCAGGATTATGAAGCATGGTTTTATCCCGAGAAAGATTCTAAACGCGATAACGTTGCCGCCAGCTATGGGCTGATTGCAGAAAAAATTGTCAAGTCCGATTGGTTGGCAGGAATGCTAGCAGAAGATGGCTATGCCACCCATAAAATCCGGCTGGGTATGAATCTGGATATATTTTATCCGCGCAACACAGCTTCACGAAAGCACAAAACCATCATGGCCATGGCGCGACCGCGCACACCTAACCGGGGATATGGCGATATAATTGAGGCGCTTCGACAAGTAGTGCAAGCCCGACCCGATACCCGCATTGTATTATTTGGCGATGATATTCCCGCTAGCGCTATACCGTTTAAGGCAGAAGTTACCGGCGTTATCACCGATCAAAACCGCCTCGCCGCATTATACAGTGAGGCTGATATCTACTTGGACGGGTCGGTTTTTCAGGGCTTTGGCCGTCCTGCTCTCGAAGCTATGGCGTGTCACACTGCTTGCGTAGTAACTAATGTGGGCGGAGTGAATGAATATGCCAAACACGGCGAAAACTGCTTAACTGTGCCACCGCGTGCACCGGATATGTTTGCCATGGCACTGCTCACTTTGCTGGATGATGATGGTTTGCGGGCTAAACTTGCCGCAGGTGGCATGTCCACTGCCCGCGATTATTGTCACCGGCGCGAAGCGCGGCAAACGCTGGAGTTTTTCCAGCAATTGGCGAATGAAATACCACAAACCAAAACCGCCTGATTTATTTTTGCAGTTTTAGCGCCTTTTCAAATAGCGGTGCGCTGCGTTGTGCAATGGCTTCGGATAATATGGCGATGCCACGGTTATTCACATGGCAACAATCATCCCGATACAAAGTTTCTTTATGCTGCGAATACACTTTCCGCGCATCGATAAACAATGTGTTTGGCAGTGTCGGCCAGCCCTTAAAATTCAACTGGCTATAATATGCCGCCACTGGCTCACCATAATGTGTATTAGCCAAAAACTGTGCAGACTCTTCCTCGCTTAATGGCTTTGAATTCTTATCATATTGATTGGGCTGAATAATATGCACATAACTAAAGTCATATACCTGAGCAAGCTTAGCTATTGCAAGGCTTGCTTGTTTCCATATCGCCACTTCTTCTGCGACAAGGGCAGTGTCACTCGCAGGTGACTTGTATTGCGACGCCGTTGCCAGAGGGTTATCTGACGAGAGCGCCTCAAATTCTACATTACGGTGACACCATTTTATATAAATTAAATGCCCCACTTCGCTGAGCGGATGCCAACTTGTATGGTCGGCATAATAATTGGCGCGGGGCAAACATTGCGCGCTTGCGGCATTACCGACAGAGTTCACCAAACGGCTATAACTGCGTGGATAGGCAGCATAGTTACCAAGGGCACGATTTTCTGCCATCGGCAAAACAATTTCATTAAAACCATCCAGATTAATCACAATGTCATATCGCTGCCCTAGCATAAGCAAATATTGCAGTTTAAAGAGCTGTTGCGGCTGTTTACCACCGCCCAGCGCTGCATTATCCACCACAATGCGATCTGTAGAGAAGTGACGGTTTAATACCGTTTGCAATATCTGAGTATGCTCCAGATGTTGGCCATGAAATTCTATCGGCTGTGGAATAATATTATTGCTGGAAACATTGGTGCTGAGGTGTTTGGCAAGCGACCCTCCCAGCACCAATACGCGTATTGGATGTTCACTTTGCGGTTGCGGATGCGCTGTAAATAGTGGTTCGCCTGAAGAAATTTCGCCATTTAGCGCAATGTCATAACAATTCAATTGGCCAAAAAATGGGTGCGGAATATGGCATAGTTCTTCATGCGGTTTTTTAAAGGTGGCTTTGAACGTCTCGTAACCCTGTCCATACAGGCTGTGGCCAGTGAAAATATATAATGCGACAAAGGCAAAAATATTTCCAAAAATCAGCAATGAAAAGCATAATAATATAAGATTCTTAACCATGCACTCTATCCGGCAATCAGAAATTTGCCTGACCGTACTGGGATTTTTAGCGCAACGCAAGTGCAACAAATACATGCCCACAAGCACAATGCCATGTAGCGCTTGCCGAAACCGCTGTAAAAAGGTAAAAGAGGGTACGTTTTTGTGGGCTGTGTTCCCACCTCACCACCATTGGAAATCGCATGTATCGCTATTTTCTGTTAACGCTCTACAAAACCTATGCGGATCTGCGCGCCGAGTCACAACGCACTCATGCAGGATTTATATGGTGGATAGTAGAGCCACTTTTACACATGGCGGTGTATTATCTGGTGTTTGCGGTTCTTATGCGTCGCGGCGGCGAAGATTTTGTACCCTTTTTGCTGGTAGGGCTTGTAACATGGCGCTGGTTTCATGTGTCGCTCATGCAAGGCTCTAACGCCATCAGCGGAAACAAGCGTTTAATGCAGCAGCTATATATTTTCAAGCTGTTGTTTCCTACCGTCACCATTTTAAGCAACGCCATTAAGTTTTTATTCACTCTGGCTATTTTGCTGGTGTTTTTATGGATCTATGGCTTACTACCTAGCATCCATTATACTGCCCTACCTGTGTTGCTAGTTGTACAGCTATTGTTTATTTCAGGCTGCACCTATATTGCTGCAGCCATTTTGCCCTTCATGCCCGATTTGCGGATCATGCTAGATAACGCTTTGCGGGCAATGATGTTTTTATCCGGTATCTTCTTCGCAGGAAGCATCGTACCGGAACACCTGCAATTCTGGTTTTACCTCAACCCCATGGCCGTGTTACTAGAATCCTACCGCAACATCTTAATGTATGAGCAATGGCCAATGTGGGAACATCTCGCGGCCATTAGCGTGGTTTCTATGGCAATGATTGCGGTGGGTATCAGGCTCACCCGCCGTTATGACTACAGCTATCCCAAGTTGATGATGTGAGGCACCCATGAACCAAGCTGCCCCCATCTTATCCATGCGCCATGTTGGCATCAATTATAATGCCAGTTTAATGCGCCGCCCACGGCATGATTTCTGGGCGCTCAAAGATGTATCACTCACATTACATCGCGGCGAGTCCCTCGGCGTAATCGGGCGTAATGGCATGGGCAAAAGCACTCTGCTGCGCACGATGTCGGGCATTTTAAAGCCGGATAAAGGCCAGTTCAGCCTGCAAAAAGATGCCACCGCAGCGTTACTTTCGTTGCAAGTTGGCTTTGTGCCGCATTTATCAGGGCGAGAAAATATTTTTCTCAGTGGCTTGCTTTTGGGTATGCGTTATCAGCAAATAGAAGAAGTGTTTAGTAAAATCATCACCTTTGCCGAACTGGAAAACGCCATTGAAAAGCCTATTTCTACGTATTCCGATGGAATGAAGGCACGGCTGGGATTTGCCGTATCATTCCAACTCGATCCCGATATATTGTTGGTGGATGAGGTTTTAGGTGTGGGCGATGCCGCCTTCCGCGAAAAATCTTCCGAAATGATGAAACGGCGCATCCACTCCGACCGCACAGTGGTGCTTGTTTCACATAATGCCAATACCATACGCGAATTATGCGAACGTTGCGTATGGATAGAAGAAGGGGTGACAGTGGCCGAAGGTCCCACCGATGAAATAATGCGTGATTATCAAAACTATGTAGGAAAGCGGGCAAACCGCTAGGTAATGTATGACAACAGAAACAAAAACCCGTAGCACAGCCACAAAAAAAGCCCCCCGCAGTGATACCAAGAACACTGCCTCACAGCTAATTGTGTTGGGCATGCACCGCTCCGGCACCTCGGCCATGACTGGCGTTATGGAAGCACTCGGCGCATTTGTGGGGGATAAAGACGACTTGACCGCCACTTCATGGGAAAACCCTAAAGGATTTTTTGAACGTCAGGATATGCGCCAGATATGCGATGGATTTTTACACAGTGAACAAGCTGATTGGTGGAATATTCCGCATTTTGACGCTGCAAATGTAAGCGATGCTACGCGCAACAAGCTTACTTCGCAAATTGAATCGCTGGTCGCAGAGCTGGATACCCATGGCACATGGGCCATAAAAGAACCCCGTTTATGCTTGTTATTACCGCTCTTGGAGCCATTTTTATCACATCCAGCGATTGTTTTTATTAGCCGTAATCCGTTGGAAGTCGCCAAATCGCTCCGCCGCCGCAATGGCTTTTCTATCGATGCCGGATTGGCGCTTTGGGAGGCGTATAACATTGCTGCCCTCATCCATTCAGCGCATCTTCCACGCATATTCGTGAACTATCACGAGCTTACCGCACAGCCCCAAAAAACCATCGAAAAAATTCGTAAATCATTAGAGAAAATTGGCGTTAAAGGACTACAAAGCGAGCAGGATTCCGAGGTAATAGAGCAAGACTTACATCGTGAGCATGCAGACGACACCGAATATCAGGAGCGCTTAACACCTTCACAAAAACGCTTGTGGGAGGCGTTATCGAAAGGCAAGCCGGAAGCATTAGAGCTGCAGCTTTCTTACAATGCCCAATGCATTTTAGAAGAATTTGCAGCCGATCAGGATTTATTATTGGGCCTGCGCGCCTCATTAACCCAATCTGAAAAAGCGCTGAAAGAAAGCAACGATTTGAACACCCGTCGCCAAAAAGAATTTGCCCGTGCGATGGATAAGAAATCTGCCGATTTAGAGCTGGTATCGCAAAAAGCAGGTCGCCGCGCCCGCGAGTTACAAGATGTCTATAATTCCACCAGCTGGAAAGTCACTGCCCCTTTACGTAAGTTTTCACGCACTGCCCCCCATATCGCCGCCTATGGCCGCAAAGGGCTGCGATTGGGTAAACGCATAGTAACCTTGCAACTTTATGACACCATTAAGCGCCGCTTTACCATGCAGCATCGAGAGCGCATGTTTACCGAAGCTGCCCGTATGTTTGATCATGAATGGTACACTCAGCCACAAGCAGCCAGCAAAGAGTCTG
Organism: Alphaproteobacteria bacterium; assembly: GCA_022450665.1. Lineage (GTDB taxonomy): Bacteria > Pseudomonadota > Alphaproteobacteria > Rickettsiales > VGDC01 > JAKUPQ01. The sequence continues at coordinate 8,948 of JAKUPQ010000040.1, forward strand.
TTGCCGTATTGCTCAATTATCTGCGTGATGGCATTGGCCAGCATCATGCCCACCGCCCCATAGAGCGCCAACTTAAACAGTGGAACTCCACCCGTGAGCAGGCTTTTCAAAAAGATACCGATGCGCTCTATGCCGCGAAATCCAAACAGTTTGATGCCGTAAAAACTGCGGTTATCATGCCGACATGGAATCGCGCCGAAACTATCCACACCGCTATCAAATCGGTGTTGGAGCAAAGCCATCAGAACTTTACGCTCTATATTATTGATGATGGAAGCGACGACAACACCGCCGAAATAGTAACAAAATTTGCCAATAACGATTCACGCATTGTCTATCACAGCTCTAATCGCGGAGGCGTATCGCAAGCACGAAATCTTGGACTTCAGCTGGTTAATTTAGCGGGCGATGCTGAATATGTGTTTTATCTCGACAGCGATAATGCATGGCTTACTCACTATCTGCGCACCATGATCGTCTTTATGCATACTGGCCAACTGGACGCGGGCTATGCTGGCATAGAAGCCAAAGACGATGGTGGGAACACCGAATTTTATCGCGGCGATGAATTCGATTGGAACGCGTGTTTGAAGGCAAATTATGTTGATTTAAATTGCTTTGCTCACCGGCGCGACATTGCCGCTACTCCAGACAAATGGTTTGATACTGACTTGCGGCGCATGGTGGATTGGGACTTTATCTTACGTCTTACTGCGCTAAGCCGCACCTGTTTTGCACCATTTTTAGGGGTGAGCTACTATAACGGCGACTGCGGCAATCGCATCACTAAAACCGAATATGTTGATAATACCGAAGGGTTGCGCGAACAGATTCAAAGTAAATATAACCCTGCGTTTTTCAGTGTGTACAGCGCCAGCATTAATCGCCCAAATTGGGGAGAGATTCGCTGGGTGAATACCTGCATGAATATTGGCCTAAAAATCCCTGCGCCCTATGATAAACGCATGGAATGGGGCGATTATCACTATGCTGAATCGCTCAAAGCTGCATTTGAAGCGCTTGGCCATTGTGTCACCATCGATTTTGCCGGCGATTGGGATAAACGCCCCGCAGAGCAAGACGATGTGGTGCTGGTGCTGCGCGGATTGAGCGGATACACTCCCAAGCCTGAACATTTCAACATTATGTGGAATATCAGCCATCCCGATCAGGTTGCTTATGATGAATATGAGCAATATGATTTGGTATGTGTGGCTTCGGTGTCCTATGCGGCGTTTTTGCGCTGCGTGATACGTAAGCCTGTGGCCTGCTTGTTACAATCCACCGATACACAGCGTTTTTATCCGGATGCACCCGACCCCGACAAAGCCGCTGATGTATTATTTGTGGGCAACTCACGTAACGAATATCGCGATATTGTGCGCTGGGCGATTGAGGCAGATGCGGATCTAACCGTGTATGGCACGCGCTGGAAGGGCTTTATCGATGATCATTACGTCAAGGGCGAGAACATCAACAATACTGAATTAGGTGCGTATTATCGCAGCGCTGGGGCGGTGTTGAACGATCACTGGGCGTCTATGCGCGATTATGGGCTGGTTTCCAACCGTATATTTGATGTGTTGGCAGCGGGTGGCACACTGATCTCCGATCGCTGCGATTCAAGCGGGTATATTTTTGGCGATGCGGTGCAACAAGTATCGAACGCAGACGAAACTGCAGAAGCGCTTAAGAACGTACATGCGCGTGAGGCGGCGGATAAACGCGCCGTGGCGGAATATGTGGTGGCAAAACACAGCTTTGATGCGCGGGCGCAATCGCTATTGCATCACAGCTATCGTGCGCTGAGCAACCATGTGCCATCCCCTGCCGATGATGCGTTTATGGCCATGCCTTATATTCAAAAAGATGCACCGCTTAAGGTGAATGTGCTGTGCAAAAAGGGGCATCACGGGCCGCAAAGCTCGGCTTTTATTCGCCTTATCTCGCCGCTGACCGATGATTCTATGGTGGGCAAGGTGCAGCTGCATTTGTGCCATGGTGAAGATATGACCGAAGCCGCCCATGCGGATGTAACCATTGTTCAGCGTGTAGCGATTGATAGCCGTAGCGATGCGCAAAGCTTTTTTGATTCGGCACAACTGCGCGGCACCAAATTAATTTTGGATAACGATGATGCATTTGTGAAGATTGACCCGAATCATCCGGAATTTTCGTTATATACGCAAAAAAACCTGATTATGGAACAGGTGATGCAGCAGTGCGATCAGTTATGGTTTTCTACACAGGCTTTGGCGGATGCTTACGGGCATATCGAAAAGCCGCGACATGTGGTAGAAAATGCGCTGGATCCACGCATTTGGCGTAACTACCGCGAAACTCGACCCTTGATTGGCGAGCGTAATGTGGCACAGATGGTATATATGGGTACAAGCACCCATGATGACGATTTTAATATGATTATGCCCGCGCTGGATGCGGTGGCAGAGGCAATGCCTAATAGCTTTGAACTTACGCTGATTAGTGCGGTGCGTAACCCACCTAAGCGAAGCAGGCTGAAGGTCGAGCAGACCCCTGCTAATGCGCGTGTGTATCCACGATTTGTGCGTTGGTTTGTGCAACAGCCGCCATGGGATATTGGGCTTTCGCCGCTGGTAGATAATCCATTTAATCGCTGTAAATCGGATATTAAGTTTTTGGATTATCTGGGCTTGGAAATTTTGCCCGTACTTTCAGATATGGAAGCGTATAATGGCGATGCCAAGGCGCAGGCATTAGCGGTGATGGCAGAGAATACCACACAGGGCTGGGTGGATGCGCTTAGCGATGCGATTGAGAATATCGAATCCCATCGTGCGCGGGTTGTGGCAGGACGAGAATATTTATGGCAACAACGCAGCACCAAGCAAATGGCTGCCCGCCAATGGGAGCTGATTGAACAGCTTTAAATAGTTTACGTAATATTATTGCGCATATAACAAAAGCCCTGTGCATTCGTACAGGGCTTTTTGTGTTGACAAATTCCTATTCGTTATAAGCAAAAAGAAAGGGCGCCCCCGAAGGGACGCCCGAATCTTTGTTTGCTTGAAGCAAGACTTATACGAAGTCAGCGTCAACCAAGGTGGTGGTGTAGCCAACCAGGTCAGCAACCTGAGCAACTTCACCTGCAGCAACACCAGCGCCTACGCCTGTGTTAACTGCCCATGCAGTGGTATGGCCATTGCCTTGTACGAGTACTACAGCAACTTCACTACCTGCGGTATCTTCGAATGCTTTACCAGCACCGAACAATGCAGCTACTTCAGCAGCAGTGTCTACGTTACCATCAGCATCGGTAACAACGAGAATGTCGTTGGTAGCCCATGCAACAGCAGCAGTAGAAGTATCGGTAACGGTAGCTGTAATGGTAGTATCAGTAGCCAACGCAGCGAAGTCGAGCAAGTCGTCTGTACCGAAGTCGGTAATGGTATCATTGCCGTTAGCGCCTGCAGTGCCTTCAAAGATGTAGGTATCTGCACCAGTACCACCGGTAAGGGAGTCATTGCCTTCTTTACCTTGAATGGTATCTGCACCAGCACCACCGTCGATGGTGTCTACAACAGCACCGCCAGTGATTACGTTTGCACCAGCACCACCGGTAACAGCAACACCAGAGGTGGTGTAAGCGTCAACGTTGATGTTGATAGCGGTAGCAGCAGTTGGCTCGGTCAAGCTAACAGATACGATACCAGCGGTTTGAGCGTCAACACCCAAGGTAACGGTACCAGCAGTGTTACCAACGGTAAGTGCTTCTACAGAAGCCGCGAAGTTAGCGAAGCTACCAGCATCAATACCAGAACCATCGGTTACTTCTACGGTATCGGTTCCGGTACCACCAACAACGGTAGCAGCCAGATCGAGTGTGGTGTCGTCAGCAAATACAAAAGTATCTGCACCGTTACCACCGCGAAGTTCGTCAGCACCACCGCCACTGATTAGACGGTCACCCAAGTCACCTGCGATCAACTGATCAGCGGTAGCAGCACCGGTAAGGGTAGCAGCAGTTCCGTTGAAGTTGGTAAGCAATACACCAGCACCTGTGGTCAGGTTGGTGGAGGTGAAGTCGGTACCGAAGTTGGTGAACTGGATTTTACCGGTATCGGTAATGGTCAATTGACCTGCTGCAAATGCAACATCCAAATCAACAGCATTGCTGCCAACAATCAATTTATCAGTCGACACAAAGTCGGTGATACGTGCAGTGGTGTTAGCATTTGCGGTTACGTCGATGGTATGGGTATCAATACCAGCACCACCAGAGATGGTAACAGTACCGGTAGCAGCACCAGTCCAGTTGATTGCATCGTCACCTTCACCACCTTCGATGGTGTTGTTAGCAACAGCAGCAGCGAAAGTAATGGTATCGTTGCCGTTATCGCCTTTGAAGATGCTTCCGGTTACACCAGCAGCAGCGTCCATAGCGTCGTTACCAGCGCCACCGCGAACGGTGTTTGCACCAGTAGCTGTACCAGCAATGTCGATATCGTCGTTACCGTTCATACCGTTGATGAGGTTTGCACCGGCACCGGAAACGGTAATGGTGTCAACGCCAGCTTGGGTAAGATTGTTTACGTTATCGCCGAATACGGTATAATCACCGCTTCCGTCTACGTCGATGGTGTCATCGCCAAGGTCACCCCATGCAATGTTTCCGTCGCCGCTGGAACCAAGGTTGATGGTATCATTACCAGCACCACCGCGAACAAAGTTGCCTGCAGCGGTTGTTTCAACATTGATGGTATCACCACTGTTCATGCCGTTTACGGTGTTGGTACCAGAACCGTTGATGGTAATGGTGTCTGCACCCGAATCGCTAAGATTGTTCAGGTTATCACCAAAGATGGCATTGTTACCGGTACCATCAACAACGATGGTATCAGCACCCAAATCACCCCAAACGGTGTTGTTGCCGGTTGCATTGGTGTTAATATTGATAAGGTCGTCGCCAGCACCACCACGGATGGTGTTTGCGCCGGTGCCCTGACCAGCAGCAGAAGATACGTCGATATCATCAACGCCGGAGTTACCAAAAATGGTGTGGCTGCCGGTGCCGTCTACAGCGATGGTATCACCGGAGGTGCCGCCAAGAACAAAATCACCGGTGTTAGCAGAGGTGGTGAAATTTTGTGCGTTGCTGTCAGCAAATACATCGGTTGTGCCATCACCAACGAGCAGGCCGGAACCGTCGTTGAATGCGATGTTAGAAGTGGTGATTTGCAAATAAGAAACACCAGTCAGGGTAGCGGTAGCACCGGTACCAGAGGTGAGCGTAAGGTTGTCACCAGTAAGGTTGAAACGGAAGCCAGATGCAGCGCCAAACTGTACCGCATCAATAGCAAGAACGTCGGCATCGACGTCAAAGTTTGCTACGGTAAGGCCGTCAGCAAAAGAAAAAACAGTCATATTTAATTCCTTTTAAGTATTTAAAGTTATTCAAGGAGTTAGTGAAAATTTTGAGCACTTATACCACTGTGTGACACAAGCCGACAAACGTACCCAACTAACGTTAAGTCAACAATGTTCTTAGCTTAGTTATGCCAAAAAGGAAACCCTTTTTTTTTGGTATTGGGGGCGTTAGTGGGTAGTCTTATTCACACCTGTGGCATTTTTATCACGCCTTGCTCCATCCTTATTCTATTGGTGATGTTCTACGGTAATCTATGCCGCTAATATCATAGAGCGCCTGTGTTTTCTTGGCATATATTTCGTCTAGAATTGGCATAAGACTAGGGCGCATAGGGGTTTGGGCGGGGATGTGCTTTAGTAGTTGTGCCACCGGTTCGGCTGAAAAATACTCACTGTCCTGCACACCAATATGCGCGCATACGCCTTGCAGAAGCCAATGCGGGTCGCTGGAAATATGTTCGAATTGCATAATATGTAGTTTATTTTCATATGCAGCCTGCCATTGGGCAATGGCGCGGGCATAATCGCCTTGTTTAAGCGATTGCGCGGAGCGAAAGTGATCGGCATACCAATGATCGGAAGTTTCTTCGGGGGTGAGTCCGGCAAGCTCGCGCAGTTTTTCTGCCGCCGCCCATGCACGATTGCGCGGATCGCGGATAATATAAATAATTTTCGCTTGTGGTGCAAAGTCGTGAATCACTGCTGGCATGGAGGTATCGTCGAACCAGCAATAGGTGGGAGAGAAGTCGCCCAGCTTGCTGGCGGCTTGCACGATCTCGGCAGTGGGCGGCGGGGCATGTGGATCGAGTTCTGCCAGCTTTGCGCCTTGGCTGCGGGTGTCCAGCCCATCCAATCGCGCCATGAGCTTATCGAACCAACTACGGTGGTGTTGGGGCGGCACAGCTGGGCGCGCTGTTTCGCGTACTGTAGGCGACACACCATCCGGCCAATGTGCAAACACGCTGCGATACCATTCCAGATCGCGGCTATAATCAGCATCAACAAGGCTTTGAGGATAGTGGCGGCTCCAGAATGACAGCTCCATCTCGCGGGGAAAGTGAATTTCGGGATGGCGGCGCAACTGTTCATATAGCCAGTCTTCACCCGCTCTACGTGCGCCAATGCCTATAAAATCCAGCATGGAGTTCCCTTTACTATTTGCAAAAAACCGCTAATGATGGGCGAGTTTACACCGCTTTTTTGCAGATGCAAGCGCTAGCAGTCGTCTTCCCAATCCTCGTCCCAATCGGCATCATCTTCAGAAATAATGTCGCCTTTCATAGAAGGGCCGTGCGTGTGAACGCGGTTTGAATCTCCACATACCAGCGGATGCCACGCAGGCAGTGATTGCCCATAGGCCACCAGACGATACCCACAGCTATGGGGCAGCCAATCGAGTGCGAAGACATTTTGCGGTGTAACTTTTACACAATCGGCAACATTCTCATGGCGATTGGCATAATCAGAGCATCGGTGGCTATCCAAACATAAATAGCGGCATGCCACATTCGACAGGGCAATTTCATCAGTATCCACATCTTGTGTGCGTATCTGACAGCACAGGCCACAGCCATCACATAATGACTCCCATTCGCTTTGCGACATTTCGTGCAGGGGTTTGGTGATGAATTCAGGCTGAGGCATAGGATGCTCGCAGAAGTTTATTAATTTTTAATTTCACGATGTATCCGACCTTATCGCACATTAATTGCGCAAACGTTAGGCTAATTTATACGACAAACCGCTATGTAAGGAAAGTATTATGCCCCAAGGAAGCAAGAACGCTTATACCGATAAGCAAAAACGTAAAGCCGAACATATTAAAGATAGCTATGAAGACCGTGGTGTATCTGAAAAAGAAGCCGCCGCCCGCGCATGGGCAACGGTGAATAAAGAAGATGGTGGCGGAAATAAATCCGGATCGGGGCGCGGCAACTAAGCGCCACCCCCTAACCATCCTTGATTATCACGCAGGCTTTCGCGTAGGTGCGGGTTTTTAAACACATATTTCACAAGTTCATGACGGCGCATAATCTCATCCTTTGCGCTCTCGCAGCGGAGTTGGTTCTGGCAGGATTTATGCAGCTCCTCCGCATGGTGAAGCAGTATCTGTTTATATTCCTCCGTCATGCTGGGGCCAATATCTGCGATTATTTTCATCATATGTAACGTTGCGTTGCGGTCTGCTGCTACGTATTGGCGGACGTCTTTAAAAATTGTATCAGCAAAATGTGCGAATGAAATAGGATGTGCAATTACCCTGAGCTGATTGTTTTCATCATATCGCTGGTACTCTGGTATGGCGCGACCGCCAAGCTCGGCAAGCGCGCATTTCAGCCAGTTCATACAATTCATCGCCGTATACGGGTCGTTTACACCGGATGATAAAGCACGCGCAATCATTTCTAAAAGCTGATCTACCAGAAACATTATATTTTGTGTAGAGGTGCGCTCATTTCCCCACGCAACACAATTTCGCAATGCGTCCTCAATTTCCTCATCTATCCGTTCTGCAGGGGCAACATGCATTAGTATTTCCTGTTCGGTACAAAAATCCCCCGGTCGGTATTCTAACCGGACAACCAATTCTTTATTCATTGCGATCTTAAGCAAATTTTTTTCATCCAACGTCTGAATAAAACCATGGTGGTTGGCGCTAATGGCTACAGAGTCTTCAAAAATTTTTGTAATTTCTTCTTCAGACAGATTTTTACGCTCAGCCACCTCGCCAATCGCTTCAGGAAACATTTTTTGAATGCCTCGGCGCAACTCATTACCAATACTGGCGGTGATGTTAGAAATATTGATGGTTTCAGGAATATGGTGAATAAAATAAATCAGCACCATAACACTAGCAAGTGCCAGCCCAAGCCCACACAGCAACGACAAGTGCGGCACAAAGGCTGTGAGCAAATCGCTGGCATTGGCGGGGCCGCTTTCTGCTGTGCGTACACTACGCAGCACCATGAGACAATATACAAAAGTGGCGATAAATGTGCCTAAGGTCAGCTGGTTGCCCTGATCGCGCATGAAATTACCAATCAGACGAGGGCCAAATTGCGATGAGGCGAACGATACTGACACCATCGTCATAGAAAACGTTACACCAGCAACAGTTATCATCGATCCGGCAATAGTAGACAGCACAGCGCGGGCGCCATCGGGCTGATTAATATAGAGCCAGTTTATGCTCCGCAGCCACTCTACCCCCACATCGCGGTCGATTTGTACGGTAACAAATGAGAGTATCACGGCGCAAATCACCATAATCAGCGGAATAAACCAATAGCTTGCCCGCAAATCGTAATAAAATTTCAAAAGATGGCTGCGCATGAGAAGTTCCGCATTTTTAATAAGTTAGAGCAGTAAAGCGCGACATAATGCCACTGGAATTGTAAATTTTCCATGTAAAACGGCATATTATTATATTTATATGCTACTTATAACGCATTATCGCATTTAAGCTGGATCGCTTATACCATGCTACCGCAGACTGAAACATGCCTAACTGACAGAAAAGAAATATATTATGGATACATCCGCGCTTCCCACGTCTTCGAAAGAAGATGTTGCCGCACTGCCAGAAATTAAAACACCAGAAAACCTTGATGAAATTGCAACCACTTTATTAGGGGCAATCAAAACTCTGTGGGTGCAGTTTATCGAGCATGTTCCCCTGCTGATCATCGGCGCGGTCATATTAATGATTACTTGGGCAATATCCAAAGTGATCTTGCGCGTGCTAACAAAAGTTCTGCGGCAAAATAGCATTCGCGGGTCGCTAATCGACCTGATATGCCGCCTGACCTCCATCGCTATATGGCTATTGGGGTTGCTGGTTGCAGCCATGGTAATATTTCCCGGCCTCACCCCCAGCAATGCTCTTGGTGCGCTTGGGTTGTTCTCACTGGCCATCGGTTTTGCATTTAAAGATATCTTCGAAAACTTCTTTGCCGGAATTTTGATGCTATGGAAGTTTCCATTCGAGAATGAAGATTACATTGAATGCGAAGGTATAGAAGGGAAAATCGTCAGTATTACGGTGCGACAAACGCTGATTTTAAAAACTTCTGGCGAAATGATTGTGGTGCCTAATGCATTTTTGTTTAAAAACCCTGTAGAAGTACTCACCTATAAAACTCGTCGCCGCGTGATTGTGATGACAGGTGTCGCCTATGATGAAGATGTGACACAATCCTGTGAGGTGATAACCAAAGCAGTGGAGAATTGCGCATCGGTAGATAAAGAACATCCTATTCAGGTATTCCCACATGGATTTGGTGAAAGCTCTATCGACATCGAAGTAGCATGGTGGACAGAGGCCAAGCCAGTGGATATCCGCAGCTCTCGTGGTGAGGTAGTCACTGCGATTAAGAAGGCGTTGGACGAAGCAGGCATCGAGATACCATTCCCGTATCGCACGCTTACTTTCAAAGAAAATGTGAAGGTTGCGCTAAATGCTCCGGATTCACAGACCGAAGCTTCAAACGCTTAATTAAGCCAATAGCAAAACCGCCGCTGCCCACACAGAGCAGCGGCGGTTTTATGATTTCAGATCGTAATTACCATTGGCGCGGGCGACCCGTATCTACATGCACAAATTTGCTGGTAGGATAATAACCAACGCCTCCTGCTTTATAGCTCAGTGCGGTATCGCGGATTTTTTTAATCGGTATGCCCGGAATCCGTATATCCATCGCTGTGCCTAGAATATGCTGGCTTTTTTTTGCTACTTTGCGCCCTATACTTTTAAGCATGGCATTAGTTTTTGCCGAGCGGTGGCCGGATATAATATGAATCGCGCCAGTGGCTCCTAAATCTGTGTAGAGGCGATGTACCAAAGAAAACAACTCCGGATCCATGTCGATTTCATCACCGGAGCGGTGGTCGCGCAAAATATGGTTTAACTCTTTCAAACCACTGGGAATATATTTTCCATTACGCCAAAATTCCACATCAACGGATTCACCCGTATGAAGTGAATAAAGCTTAAGCCTGCGTGATCCGGTTTTCTTCTGTGGTTTTGCCGGTTTTACATCCATGGGCAAATCTGCCTTATCACTCGGCACAGGCGGGTGCGCATTGAGTATATCCATCGGATCAATCAATTCCGGTTCGGGCAAGACCTGCTCCGTTGGAATCGGATCAAAAGGCGGGGGACTGGGAATAGGATCGTAAGGAAATTCTTCTTTAATTTCGAGCTTTTTATCTTCTGAAGAAGCTTGCGATGTAAGCATAAGCGTGCCTATGAGGGCAACGCTTATGCACAGCGCGCTAGATATCATTATTCCTTTAGTAGGCATTAAATCCCCATTGCAGCTTTAAGTTTAGCATCACGGCTATAGGCATCGTTTTCAAAGCGAATGTTATTATTATCGTCTACCCATGCGGTCATATACATGATATGCACTGGAACTTTATTTTCAAGGGGTACTATGTTGGTTTTCAGGTCACTACGGCCTGCCACATCCAACATGCTTGCCACTTCGCCCGCAGATAGTTTAGAGTTTCCAACCAGCAGGAACTGCGCCATTTGCACAGGCTGCCCCACACGTACGCAGCCAGAGCTGAAATTGCGGTTGGTTTCTTCAAACAACGAATCTTTCGGCGTGTCATGCAAATAAATCGCATAATCGTTTTCTACCGAGAACCGTACCAAGCCCAGAGCATTTTCAGAGCCAGGTTTTTGGCGGAAGCGGTAAGGAGGGAAGCTGGCTTCGCTCAAACGACCAATAGTTGTGGCATTCAGTGGCACACGCGTACCGTCTTCGTATAACTCATATCCCAATGTGCTGACTACCGAAGGGTTGTTGCGCACTTTATCTAGCAAGTAACGCTGTGCGATCGAAGTTGGCACAGTCCAGTCGGGATAAAACTTTACATTTGGAATATAACTGCTGAATGAGGGCGTAGGATGGGCTACTTGACCAACGATAATTGGCGTGTTTACTTTAACTTCCCCGTTTTCCACGCCTTTGGCATAATATCCTGCGGTATTAACAAACACATATTTGTTACCCAGATCTTTTGGAAGCCAGCGCCACTGCTCCATTGCCATTTTGATTTGCGCAACACGCTCTTCGACGGGCTTGTTTAGCTCTGCAATGGTTTTGGGGCCAATAATGCCATCTATTTTAGAGCCACGGCGTTCTTGGAATTCGCGGATTACTGGCTCAAGATCTTCATTATATACCCATTCTGGATTTTCTTTCGCCGCTTCTTTATCGGCTTTACTTACCTGTTTCACCGCTTTTTCGCTCGCCTTATCTGTCATACTGGCAAAGCGGTCGCGCAGGCGGTCAAACATAGTATTTTGTCCATCCACCCGACCCAATAGTTGAAGGCGCTCACGGATTTGGGGAATACGCTTATCCACTTGGCCCGGCTCGATAACTCCGCCGGTTTCAATAGCAGTCCAGCCACCATTTTCGGCAATTTCAATATAGTCTTTAAGTGCTTCGCTCAAACGTGCATATTCCGGAATTTGTGGCGCTTGTTCTTG
>JAKUPQ010000041.1:0-16825 GCA_022450665.1 Alphaproteobacteria bacterium
GATGTGCCACTCAAAGATGTATTGATTGAATTGGGTCGTCTTGCGGATGTGGATATTGAAATAGATCCGAATATTCAGGGCGGCATTGTGTTTCGCGCACAAAATCGTCCCTTCAGCGAAGTGATTGAACGCATTTCTACCTTAGCGGGATTGCGCTATAACATGAAAAACAATGTGTTGCGGGTGGAGCGGGATAATGCCGTTGTGCGCACCTATGCATTGGATTTTCTGGGCTTTGACCGCGCATCTACGAGTGATGTGAACATTACTACCAGCGTACTTTCTGCCGGAGCGGGTGGCGGCGGTGGTGGCGGTTTAAATTCTGGCTCAAGCGCCGCAATTACCTATGCTACCGAAGCGACGTTCTGGCAAAGTTTAGAAAACACTATACAAAGCATTGTTGATTTTCAGCCTACTACAGGCTTGAGTGATTCAACGTCGACGGATGGCTCAGGACAGTCGGGACAAAACTTTTTTGTAGTGAATCGTCAAGCTGGCACACTCACCGTGTCATTGCCTGAGCGGCAACAGCTTTTAGTGGAAAACTATCTTGAGAAATTGCAGGAAAGTGTTTCTTCGCAAGTGCTGATTGAAGCAAAAATTATTGAGGTGACACTTAACGATCAATATCAAAGTGGCGTTAACTGGAATCAGGTGTTTAGTTCTAGCCCACTCGCGCTGGACGTAGATTATAATGATGTGCCTACTGTTGGCGGCGTGACACAACTGCTGATTGGCGGATCGGACGTTGCAGATCCTTCGCTGGATGCCATTGTGAGTCTAACGCAACAATTTGGTACCACACGAACGCTTTCTAGCCCGCGTCTGCATGCAATGAATAATCAACAGGCAGTGCTGACATTTGCGCGAAACTTCGTGTATTTTGATATTTCTATCGAACGCGAGCAGCAAATTGCCGGTGATACGGTGTTGCCCCCTATTACAACTATTGATGCTGAACCCGTTACGATTCCCGTGGGTATCATTATTTCTTTGCAGCCTTCGATTAATATGAAGACCAAAGAAGTGACGCTGAGTGTACGCCCCACATTGTCGCGGGTGATTGACACGGTGGCGGATCCGGCAGTGGCGTCGCAGCTGCAAGGCACCAATGACAACATTACCAACCTGATTCCTGTTATTGAAGTGCGCGAATTAGATTCGCTAATGCGCATGCGCAGCGGGCAAGTGATGGTGCTAGGTGGTCTTATGGAACAAATCGGTGAAAATTCTGACCGTGGTGTGCCTTTTGTGAGTGGCATACCATGGGTGGGTAATGCATTCAAAGCTGCATTGCGCAGCGAGCAAACCCGTGAATTGTTTATTTTGGTTAAAGCAACCATTGTGGGTAGTGACGGCACTGCAGATAACGTTGATAAACGGCTATATCGTAAGTTTACTACCGATCATCGTCCGTTAGCTTTCTAATATTTTGTCGCAAGTGATAAGCAAGGTGGCACTGAATGAAAACGAATATACGCTATATTCTGTTAACTGCTCTTCGTGATTGGCTTTTTGTAGGGCTGTTGCTGGGAGTTGTCGCTTGCGCAATGATCTCCAGCGCCATGGGCGATATGGCCATGGTAGAACCCGAGCAGTTAAAACTCACTTATGCAGCCGCATCGGTACGTATTGTGCTGGTGGTGGGGTTGATTGTGTTTGTATGTTTTCACATTCGCAATGGCTTCGATACAAAAGAAATTGATGTGTTTCTATCGCGCCCAATCTCTCGCCCCAATTTAGTGTTGTCGTATTGGCTGGGGTTTTCGGTAGTGGCTATGCTGTTAGTAGTGCCAACTATCATCGTAGTATATTACGTAGGTGCGCTGGATGCTAAAGGCTTCATGATGTGGGCAAGCAGTTTTGCTTTGGAAATGCTGCTGGTAGTAGCCGCGGCGCTTTTCAGTGCCTTCACTCTCAAAAGCGCAGTAAGCTCTGTTATGGCAAGTTTAGGGTTTTATGTGCTTTCGCGCATGATGGGGTTTTTCATCGCCACTTCCAATTCCAGCTTGTTATTCCGCTCCACCGATTTAAATGAATTTTCTAAGTTTTTGATGGAGCATCTGGCAATTTTTGTGCCGCGTCTGGATTTCTTCGGCAAAACCGAATGGCTGGTATATGGCATGAATGATATGGCAGACATGCAACGTTTTATGCTACAGGCAGCAATTTTTGTTCCCTTGCTGCTTGCCGCTACGGTAATAGATTTTCGTCGTAAACAGTTTTAGGCGTTATTGATAATGACCCGTTTTCTACGCATCTATGGGATTTTTATCGGGCTGTTTGTTGCGCAAATTGTATTTTGGAGCCAAACGCATAGTATTTTACCGAACATGGCTATTGTCCCTGATGTGCCTGGCCGCAACGTAGTAAAAGCACTGTCTTTAGGTGATGAGCAGTTTTATTTCCGACTTCTGGCGCTGAATATCCAAAATTCCGGGGATACTTATGGGCGATTCACCCCCCTTAAAGATTATAATTATGACAAGCTTTCCAAATGGTTTAGCTTATTAGATAGTCTGGATAACAAATCCGACTATATACCCTCACTTGCCACCTATTATTACAGCCAAACGCAGAATCGTCCGGATGTGCGTTATATCGTCAGATATTTGCAAGACCATGTGCATGGTCGGGTAGAAGAAAAATGGTGGTGGCTGATTCAGGCCATGTATTTGGCCAATCACAAGCTGGATGATAAAGGCTTGGCGCTGGAGGTGGGCAAACCGCTGATGGATGCGAAAACTATTCCCATGTGGGCACGCCAGTTTCCGGCATTTATATATGAGCAACAAGGTGAAATGGAGCAGGCGTTGTATGTAATGCAACATGTGCTGGCCGAAGCCGAGCAAGAAAAGCTTTCTAAAGAAGACTTCAATTTTATGAAGTATTTTATTGAAGAGCGATTAGAAAAAGGACTCCCGGAAGGGTTTGAAAAATATCGTCCTGATGAAAATAAACAAGAGGTGAACAAAAAATCTCCCCGAAAAGATTCACGGAATCTTTCACCAGCCGTCAAAAATTTGGGCGCGATGGAGTATCGGGGTGAGTAACGTGTGGTGCGTTGTTTTACTATCGCCCAAACCGGAACAAAAATGATATTTTCGACGAACACATTGATTACACTCTTGCAAGCGCTGCAACTAGTTGCATTGGCGCCCTGTTTGTTTGTGATTTTGTTTTTAGTCATTACTGCACATGAACGCCGTCTTATATTGGTGCCGTGTTTGTATTTTACGGCATTGGCCAGCAGTTTTATTATTCCGCTTCTGGCAATATGGCCAATGTTTAATGGCGATTCAGATCAAGCAATGTTTACTCGTGGCGGGTTGATATTTATTCAGTCGCTTCTGCCTGCGCTAAGTTTTTTGCTTATTATACAGTTTGCTATCGGCAAGACACCACGCCCGCTTTATTGGGCAATACTGGCATTGCCTTTATTGGGGGGAAGCGGCGTGGTATATGCCGCGATGCTGTCGGATGAGTTGTGTATTGGCGAGTGGGGATGCATATCGTCACAAGCGGTGGAGGGGCTATATTCTACCTTTAGCAATGCGCTGATTTTTTTGCTGTTGGTTGTTATGTTTGCACACGCACGCAAGGATACCAACCGCGAGAGTTTTCAGTCGCGCAACCGCTATTGGCTGATTGTGGCGCTGATCGGATTGAACCTGATATTAATGGCATTGGATCTGCTGCATATTGCTGGGGTGATGCATCCGGCAGATGCACTCTTTGCTACCACTTTGTTACGTATGACATTTATCTATGTAGTGCTAACATTGTTGTTCCGCGTGTTTGACCGCAGAGCAATGGTAAGAGAAGCTACAGAAGCACGTGAGCCGTCAAAAAAACCTGCTTCAGACGAGAAAGACTTAGCGCTAGTTAAGGGTTTTGAAGTGCTGATGCAGGAAAAGCAAATTTATCGTGAAATGGAATGCAGCCGCGAAACGGTAGCAAATGCGTTAGGTATTAATGAAAATATGCTTTCACGTATTATTAACCAGCATTATAAGCTGCGTTTTACGGATGTGGTAAACCAGTATCGCGTTAAAGAAGCGCAGCGCCTGTTGGTGGCGAATCCAGATCAGGCCATAACCGACATTGCATTTGAAGTTGGGTTTAACAGTATTCCATCGTTTAATCGGGTATTCAAAGAAAGCTGTGGCTTCTCGCCAACGGAGTATCGCAATACACGATTATTGCCGCATAAAAAAGGCTGATATGTATTATTTCTTTTCGGCCATACGTTTCAAATCGGCATAGCTCATGAACTTTTGGCCGCTGTTATCGCTCTGTGCTGGTGCAGGGCGCTCAGCTGTATTTTGCTCTGCATCTGACGCTTCGTGAGGGACATTTGCCTGTTCCTGAGAGATATTACTTGCTACAACCTCTACCGCGTCTTCAGGGGTGCTAGCCGGCGTGGGCAAGGTTTTACCGGCGGTGAGGGAGCGCGCAGGCTGCAATGGCTCTGGCATCAAGGGTTGTATTGGTTCTGATACTACGGGAGCAGCCTCGGGATCCTCCACCGCCAGTGGCTCTGATAAGGTGTCTTGCGATGGTGTAGAAGGTGCCGGAGATGAGGTCGTTTGCGGGCGCACAAGCATAATTTTTTCTTCTGGCGGGGTGTCGCTAGCTGCAATAGGCTGCATTGGCGCATCATTCGGAGTTATAGGCAAAGCCTCGGGCATGGAGGGAGTAGGAGGCATATCTTCAGGCTGCGGTGCGAGTGGAGGCGGTGCAGAGGGCTGCATTGGATCTTCGACTCCGTCTTGCGCTGCCAGCAGGCTGTGGCTAAGTTTTGCAGGTTTTGCCGCCCCACGACCTGCCAGAGGGTTCACGGGCATGTCTGGCTCAGGAGGCTCTTGGTTATCCATAAGTTGCGGAGAAATTTGCTTCTCACGGGGGTTGGTTGCTTCCTCAGCCTGCGCTTTTGCTGCAGCTTTTAGTACGTGACGCGGTGGAGTAAGCGGAATGGTGATAGTAATAGTCGTGCCGCTATTCAATTCGCTTTCGATGCGGAACGTGCCACCCATAATCTCCACAAATTTCTTGGTAAGTGGCAGGCCAAGCCCTGTGCCCTCATATTTACGGCTGAGGGCGCTGTCTACTTGCCCAAAGGGCGACATAGCGCGTGAAATGTCTTTGGGAGCAATACCGATACCGGAATCTTTTACTTCAATGGCAATGGAATCATCCATGACATTTTGCCATGCGGTGATTTTTACTTCGCCATTTTCGGGTGTGAATTTTACTGCGTTAGATAATAAATTAAGCAGCACTTGTTTTAGTTTTTTCGCGTCGCCGGTAATTACAAAATGCTCTTTGGGGACTTCGGTTACAAGGCTGACATTGGCCTGTTCTGCGCGTGGGCTTACTAGGCGCATACAATTTTTTATCAGTTTGGTTGCGTCCAGTTCGGCCAGATGCAGTTCAAGCTTTCCAGCCTCTGCTTTAGAAAAGTCCAAAATATCGTTAATCAGGCTCAGCAAATGCACACCGGAAGAATGAATATCTTTGATGTAATTCATATAGGTTTGGTTTTCTAATTTGCCCATAACCTCGTTTTTGATGATCTCGGAAAAACCGATAATTGCATTTAGCGGCGTACGTAATTCGTGGCTAACATTGGCAAGAAATTGCGATTTCTGACGGCTTTCTGCCTCGGCTTTGGCGGCGGTTGCGGCCAGTTCTACATTTGCCTCGTGCTGGGTTGTTATGATGGATTCAGCTTTTTTGGAAGTGAAGTACAACGCCCCAAGCAATGTGATAAAAATAATCAAAATGCCGCCTGTTCCCACCATTTGAAACAAATAAAGCTGTTCCCATTGCGGAGTGATATCGTAGAAAACCTCGATTACTCCTTCAATTTGCATGTCGGCACCTGCCAATACCGAAGAATACGAATCCGGCATAATCGGTACAAATGTCTGCACTACTGCGCCTTTGACCGTTTGACCAGCGGGGGTTTTGAACTCGTTGTTGTCGATAATGCGGCTATAGAAATTGCCAACCTTAGCTTGTCCGAAACCAAGGCGCGTTTCATCATCCTGTGGTAACGCATTGATGGAGCTATCGGTGTTATAGCGTATTTCTGCATGTTGGTTGACACTTAAAACCCGCTCGCCACCGGGTGTATAAATGCTTAATTGAGTAATTGGCACGCCTTCGAAATGACGGAAAGTGTCTTCGCTGAATTTCACAAATTCTTTGTAACGTTTCCATTTGGCGGTATCGAGGGCTGATAGCTGACGAATACTGGGTAAGTGCTCTTTCCATGTCGTATTGATATAGCCTTGTGCAAGCGATATGCTGCTTTTTTCGGCTACGTCGGCCAAATCGCTCGTGGCAATAGAGCGAAAATATACGCCAAGTAATACCGCCGCCAAAACGACGATAATAAAGCTTATAAGTGAGAAGTAGCGGAGGTATGAGAACATGGAGAGTGTGAAAATTCCCGCGATTTTCTGTTGTTATACAATCAGTATAATGTATTTATGCACATAAAGCTATACAGGCGAAGCAAAAAAACGCACTTTTAGCAATGTGATAGCGTAGATGCCATGATGAAAAATAAATTTATGGCTTCAAACTTTATAAAAGCAATTGTACGTTGACTTTACCGTTTGCTGCCATTATAACACATCCTCCCGCCATTAGAGTGAAAAACCAAATTGGCTGCAGGTATAAGAATTTGTTGGAGTAAGCCCCATGAAACGTACATATCAACCTAGTGTCATCGTACGCAAACGCCGTCATGGCTTTCGTTCGCGCATGAAAACCGTTGGTGGACGCAATGTTCTCGCGAATCGTCGCGCTAAAGGTCGTAAGCGTTTGAGTGCATAGTTTTGTTATACGCCTTTCATAATTAAGTGCGTATAACAAAATATTTGCATGTATTACAGACATATAACACTGCACTTCCCTTAAACAGGCGTATATCAGCAATGGCAAGCCCTCGGCCTGATATCACCCGCATAAAAAAACGCAAACACTTTGTGGCCGCTGCCAGCAAAGGCAATAAAGTGGTGGCTACCACCCTTGTTTTGCAAGGCTATCCCACCCCTGTGCCAGCCAAGGCGCTTTCTGCCGCAGATTATGACACGAATATACCGCCCCCTATCCGAGTGGGGTTTACCGTTACAAAACGCGTTGGAAATGCGGTGATTCGCAATCGTGTGCGTAGGCGGTTGAAAGCAGCGGCTGATCAATTGTTGCTTGAGCACGGCCTAAGTGGTTGGGATTATATAATTATTGGTCGCGCAAAAGCTATTAATGAAGAGTTCGACATTATCCTACGGGACATGCGTTACGCGATTCGGAAAGTCGCAAAAATCGAGGAGGCAAAGCAATCATGAAAAAGCCATTGGCAATGCTTGCAATTATCCCGCTTCGCGTGTACCAATTAGCCATCTCGCCGTGGCTACCTGCCAATTGCCGTTTTCAGCCCACATGTTCTCAATATGCCATTGACGCATTTAAAGAACATGGAGCGGTTGCCGGCACATTGCTAACAGCTAAACGGCTTGGTCGTTGCCACCCTTGGGGCGGTAGCGGTTTTGATCCGGTTCCAACAGCAAAATCCTGTTGTCATACGGTCAAAGCACCCTCCACAACGAAACATTAACGTTGCCTTTGGCAACAAACATTAGGGCGCCCTGATGAGACACACTACACCACCAAATCCTAGTGATATGCGTAATATGATTATAACCGCTCTGCTATGCACCGGTCTGCTATTCGTTTGGCAAGTTCTTTATGTTAAGCCAAGCGAAGAAGCGAGAATGGCGGTGTTGAAAGAGCAGGCGCAACGGCAGCAGGAAGTGGTGCAAACTCCGCAGGGCGACGTTATTTTGCCAACAAATATGCAAGCTGGCCAAACCAACGTGGCGGAACTTGCTACAGAAGACATGTCGAATTATAGCCGCGAAGAAATGCTTGCCGCAACTCCGCGCATAACCATTAATTCGCCGGCGCTACATGGTTCAATTAATCTACGCGGGCTGCGTTTTGATGACTTAACCTTGGTGCGCCACCGTGTGAGCGTGGAAGAAGATAGCCCAGAGGTGGTGCTGCTTACACCATCGCAACATGCAAGCCGCTATTTTGCTCAGGGTGGTTGGCTTCCGGCTGTGCGTGGCAGTGATGTCAAATTGCCTGATGAAAAATCGCTTTGGAGCGCAGACGATAGTCAGTTAACCCCTAAGAATCCGGTTACATTGCAGTGGGATAATGGACAAGGAGTGACGTTCCTTGTACATATTACGCTGGATAAAGACTATTTGTTCTCTATGCGTCAGGAGGTTATCAATAATAGCGGCAAGAGCATTGATATTATGCCTTATGGGCTGATAAACCGTTCCGAACCCTCTGCCTCAGATCGCTTTGGCGCCATTTTACATAGCGGCCCTATAGGGGTGTTTAATGGCGAATTGACAGAAGTTTCATATGACGACTTGCGCGGCGATGAGCAAAAACAAGGCTTCAGCGATACCCATGGCTGGCTTGGCATGGCTGATAAATATTGGCTTACGGCATTTCAACATGTTCCCCCCCGGGGCAGGGCTCGTACTCAAGTGGATTTTCTGGCCAAGCCCATAACCATTAATAGCGGTGCGAAAGCACAATATAGCCTCAATTTATTTGCCGGAGCCAAAGAGCTGGATGTACTGGAGAAGTACCGCGAGCAACTAAATTTACCGCTCTTTGACCGCGCATTGGATTTTGGTGTGTTGTATTTCCTTACAAAACCAACATTCATGGCGCTGGATTATTTTTATGGTTTGATAGGAAATTTCGGCCTCGCCATCATGTTGTTTGTGGTGATGCTGAAGATTGTTTTATTCCCATTATCAAATAAGTCCTACCGCTCCATGGCACAAATGCGGATTTTACAGCCAAAAATTGATGCAGCGCGTAAGAGATTTGGCGATGACCGTATGCAGATGCAAAAAGAAGTAATGGCGATTTGGCAGCGCGAAAAGGTAAATCCTGTATCAGGATGCTTGCCGATGCTGATTCAGATCCCTATTTTCTTTGCGCTTTACAAAGTGCTGCTGGTAACAATTGAAATGCGCCATGCACCATTTTATGGCTGGATCGCGGATTTATCAGCGCCAGATCC
Organism: Alphaproteobacteria bacterium; assembly: GCA_022450665.1. Classification (GTDB taxonomy): domain Bacteria; phylum Pseudomonadota; class Alphaproteobacteria; order Rickettsiales; family VGDC01; genus JAKUPQ01. The sequence continues at coordinate 9,125 of JAKUPQ010000041.1, forward strand.
AACCAATATATTCACCTTGTTTGGTCTGTTTGAATGGAATCCGCCAAGCCTGATGCATATTGGCCTATGGCCTATTATTATGGCGGCGACCATGGTACTGCAACAAAAATTCAACCCTAAACCCACCGACCCTATGCAAGCGAAAGTGATTGGCTGGTTGCCATATATATTTCTGGTGATGTTTGCCAGCTTCCCCGCTGGATTGCTTATCTATTGGGCATGGAACAATACCCTTTCGATTGTGCAGCAAATGTATATTATGCGCAGTTTCGAGAAGCATAAGAAACGCAAAGAAGCACTTTTGGGCGCAGAATTCAATGATGAAGACTCGCGGTCATGACACAGGAACTGCCTGTTTCAGAAGCGGAATATACAACACAGCAACTACAGCGAGGTAACTGGCTGTTTGCGCAAAGCTGCGATTTTATGCTCAGCGTGGCTTCTTTAACGCAGTTGCCTGCAACCGAACTGCCCGAGGTAGCGGTAGTGGGGCGTTCGAATGTAGGTAAATCTACCCTCATTAATGCACTTACCAATCGTAATAGCTTAGCAAAAACCTCGAATACACCCGGACGTACCCAGCAATTAAACTTCTTTAATCTGGCGGGTGAGTTGATATTGGTAGACTTGCCGGGATATGGCTATGCCAAAGTACCGAAAGAGTTGGTGGAAAAATGGGTGCGACTGCTAAAAAAATACCTTGCAGGACGTCCTCAGCTACGTCGGGTTTATGTGCTGATAGATTGTCGCCACGGTTTGAAAGCCTCCGACCTTGAAATGATGGATTTGCTGGATAAAACGGCGGTAACATATCAACTGGTGTTGACCAAAGCCGATAAAGTGAAAAAGGTCGATCAGCAAAAACGCATGCAGGAGGCGAATGTGGCATTAGCAAAAAGACCGGCGGCGTATCCTTTGGTGTTGCTGACAAGTGCGGTTGAAAAATCCGGCATAGAAAATATGCGGGCAGAAATTGCCAGATTCTGTGACTAGGAGTTATTGATGAAAACCAAGCCCCTGACTACTCCAGAAACGTTGTTGCACACCGCTGCTACGCTATCAGAAGCGCTGCCTTATATGCGCCGGTTTGCAGGAGAAACCTTTGTCATAAAATATGGCGGCCATGCTATGGGCGATCAGGCGCTTGCCGAAAAATTTGCGCGGGACGTGGTGTTGCTCAAACAGGTGGGTATTCATCCGGTGGTGGTGCATGGCGGTGGCCCGCAGATTGGGCAAATGCTGGAACGACTGAAAATTAAAAGTGAATTTGTGGACGGGTTGCGTGTCACCGATAAAGCTACGGTGGAAGTAGTGGAAATGGTGTTGGCCGGATCTATCAATAAGCAGGTTGTGTCGCTGATTAGCAATGCAGGCGGCAAAGCGTTGGGTGTCTCGGGAAAAGATGGGCAATTACTGACGGCTAAGCGATTGCAACGGCAAAAGGCGCATGGAGATTCGCATATTGAGCAAGTGCTTGATTTAGGGTTTGTCGGTGAGCCGCATCGTGTGAACCCCAACCTGATTCAAGAACTGGTAGCATCAGACTACATCCCGGTTATTGCTCCGATTGGCTTTGGCGAAGATGGTGAAACATATAATATCAATGCCGACACTGCAGCAGGCGCCATCGCTGGTGCGCTTCATGCCAGCAAATTGCTGATGCTTACTGATGTAGCAGGGGTACTCAACGCACAAGGAGAGCTGGTAAGCGAATTAAGTGTTAGTGAGGCGCATGGACTGATTGCGGATGGCACGATAAGCGGTGGCATGATTCCAAAAATTGAAACCTGTATCGACGCGCTGAATCGCAATGCAGGAAAAGCACATATATTAAATGGTAAAGTGCCGCATGTGTTGCTGGTAGAAATATTTACCGATTATGGCGCGGGTACCATGGTGTTGCACGATTGATGCTAAGCGGCGAGATAGCCGAATTTTTCTACTAGCTGCTGATACAGCTGACGTTTAAACGGTACAATAAGATCAGGCAGCTGCTTCATATCCACCCATTTCCATTCACTGAATTCCGGGTTTTCTGTGACGATGTTGATGTCGTCATCAGTGCCGTTGAAGCGCAACACAAACCATTGCTGTGTTTGGCCACGAAACTTTCCACCCCATAAATTTGGTACTAAGTCTACGGGCAGATCGTAATGATAGTTTTTTGTGCTGGTGGCAATAATGGTTGCGTTACGCGTACCAATTTCCTCATACATTTCACGCATAGCGGCGTGTTCTGCGGTTTCGCCTTCATCGATGCCCCCTTGTGGCATTTGCCATGCCTCAGCGCGGGTGTCTATGCGTTTGGCAACAAACACCTGATTGCGTTTATTGAGCAGCATGATGCCCACGCATGGGCGATAGGGGAGGCTGTTAATGTCGGGTAAGTCCTGTGCAGTCATTTTTGACCCATTGCACTCACAGGTACCAAAGTAAAACCTTTTGTATCTAAACTTTGCAGCCAAGGGGCGAGTAAATCCACAGTAATGGGATATGAATGCCCTACTACCAGTGCATGCCCCTGAGTGCGGGCGTGATCTTCGGCGCGTGCAAGTTGGTTGAGAATATGTGTTTCGGTAATGCGATCATCCAACACAATATCCGTCATTAACACAGGCGTTTGTGCGGTGCGTTGTACGCGGAACATACCGGCGGGTGGCTGAGTGTGGCCGGCAATAAACATCAAACCGCGCTGTTCTATGGTTTCGATTAATGGCACAATAATATCGGGTGTAGTCGAGATAGTTTCTCGCAAAGTACTTAACAATCCGATATAGCCACGGGCTTTGGTAAAAATGCTGTTGAGCCGCGAAATATTATCTTGCGCAGGCAGGTCTTGCAAAATTCCATAGGGGCCGGGGTCCACCGCAGGAAAGCGCTCGGTCTGCATGGGCAAATCAAGCATTATTTCGTGTCCCGCTTCACGCGCTTTGCTGGCCATGGTTTGGGTGGTGTCACGCCCATAAGGAGAGAAAGACAAGGTAACTTCAGGCGGCAAAGCAATTGCATCTTGTGTGGAGATGGCCGCCAGACCAAGACCACTGATCACAACGGCAATACGGGGTTTTTCCGAATCTTTTGCATAATCCTGTTTAGCAAAATATTGCCATGGCTTGGTGCCATCTGCCGCGATTGTTGGCATGATGCCCTGCGTGGTCTGAGTTTCCACCGGTGCCAATGCTACTGTAGGCGCGGCGTTACTGGCAGGTGCGGCATTTGCATTGGTTTCACTTGGTATTTCGGCTGGTGGTGGCGCTGTAACATCCGGTGTTAGTGCAACCTCTTGCTCTGGCAAAGGCGCTACGGTAGGCAGCTCCACTGGAGTGAAATCGGCAGGAAGGGTGTCTTCTTCACTGGGTTGAGGGGTGACTTCAGGGATTGAATCGTCTTTGGACTGATTGCTTTGCGCTAGAACCGCCATAGCTTCAGCGGTTTTTAAATCCAGTGGATTGCCTTGCAAATTATTTAGCTGGGCATTGCCTGCACTGTCATATTCCAGATCAAACTCAATGCGTTTGGATGCATCGCGGGCTAGCTGTGCATGATCGTGCCCGTACAAAATACCAATCATCATAGCAATATTTGCAAGCAATAGCAGGCTAGCGACCGTTGCCCATATAATGGCGGCTTTGCTCATGCGCGAAGTGCGTTTTTTAACAGCCATTATGCACCAACCTTAACGCTCAATTTGAACCAATGATAATCCACGGAGCAAATCCAACGCACGCGAGAGTTGATAATCTTCAATGGGATTGTCTTCTAAAGAGCGGCGCAGAGGGGATTGCTTGCCATTGTCTTTGGCGTTTGTTGCGGTGTCGCCCTTATCTAAATGCCCGCGCAAATCACCTTCAAGCCGCAAATTGGCTTGCTTAATCGGCTCCACTTTAGCGGGTTCCACATAGATGTCCGGCACAATACCTTCGGCCTGAATGGAGCGGCCAGAGGGGGTGTAGTAGCGGGCGGTGGTTAAGCGCATTGCGCCGTAGCCCGGTAAGGGAATCACAGTATGCACCGAGCCTTTACCGAAGGTTTCTGTGCCAAGCACAATGGCGCGTTTGTGATCTTGCAATGCACCGGCCACAATTTCAGAGGCCGAAGCTGAGCCATTATTCACAAGCACCACTACAGGAATAGATTTTTCTATCAGCGTTCCTTCGCGTGCGTTGTAACGCTGGGTATTGGTGGCTTCGCGTCCACGGGTAGACACGATTTCGCCTTGATTTAAAAAGTCGTTGGAAATTTCTACAGCCTGATCAAGCAAGCCGCCGGGATTGTTACGCAAATCCAGTACTACTCCACTAATTTCAGGGTTTTCTTTTTTCAAAAGCTTATATTCTTTTACCAGCGAAGGGTGTGCAGACTCGGAAAATGAGCGCACACGTAAATAGGCGATATCGCCTTCTAAGCGGGCTGATACGGTTTCGATTTTGATTTTGTCGCGTACGATCTCTAAATTTATCGGCTCTTTTTCGCCTTCACGTAATACGGTAAGCTTGATGGGGCTGCCAACTTTGCCACGCATTTTTTCTACCGCTTCGGGTAATGTAAGCCCCATAACCGGCTCATCATCGATGTGGCTGATGTAATCTCCCGGTTGCACACCAGCTTTATAAGCGGGGGTGCCGTCAATAGGGGATACCACACGGACTAAACCGTTTTCCATGGTGACTTCTATGCCCAACCCACCAAATTCACCTTTGGTTTGCACCTGCATTTCTTTGAAGTCTTTTTCGCTCAAATAGCTGGAATGCGGATCGAGGTCGGTAAGCATGCCGTTGATAGCAGCCTTTACCATATCTTCATCGGATACTTCTACCACATAATCTTTACGCACACGGTCGAACACATCGCCGAACAGATTGAGCATTTTATATGTATTTTGCCGCTCTTGCTCTTCGGTTAGTTTAGTTTCTTTGGGGGTGGTTTGGGCGCATGCCGGCGTAGCAGCGGCCATAAAAGCAATCATCACGCCGCAAGCGGTGCGACGAACCATTTTATGATAAAACTTCGAAGATGTGCGGGTTGAGGTATGCATATATCAAATCACCTGAGCAGTTGTTAGTTAGTTGCGTATTGCTGAGCTTCCAGCCATGGCATCGGATCTATAGGACGATTGTCTTTGCGAATCTCCATATATAGCGCGGTTTTTTCGTTGTTGCGACCCATTTCTCCAATTGGTTCATTTTTGATGACTTGCTGGCCGAACTTTGCTCTGACAACGTCCATGCCGGCAAGCAGGCTGTGATAGCCCCCTTCATGGCGTATAATCACCATATTTCCATAGTCAAGAAATGTCCCCGTATAGACGATTTCGCCAGCGTAAGGTGCCGTTACTTTTGCGCCTTCGCGGGTGCGTAGCGATATACCACGGCTTGCATCGCCATCTTTTGTAGCATCTCCATAAGAAGTAAATATTTTTCCTTCTGCAGGCAATGAAATTCTACCTTTCGCCTGCGTGAATTTTTGAGCAGTTTCAGCATTGTCTTGCTTCGGAGGAAACTCATTGACCGCCAAAGACGGCTTGTTAGAGGGAACCATGGCCAGTTTTGCCGCCTTTTGCTGTGCCTGTAGGTGGCGATCTTCCAGCTGGGACATAAGCTCTTTCAGGGTTTCAGATGCCTTGGAGAGTTTTTGCACCTGTTGTTCTTGCTGAGCATAACGCGAAAGGAGGGTATTTTGTATTGTTTCGCGTGCATCAAGTTTTGCTGCCATAACCGATTCATTTTTTTCCAGAGTAGTTTTTTGGCTGGAAATTCTGTAGTGATTTTGTTTTATCTGATCCTGTAGCGCATGAATTTCACCCAGCTCACGGCTGATTTGCTCCGCCTCTTGCGTCAGAGTTTTTGTGGTGAGACCCAATACTTTGGCCGTGCGCAAGGTGTTTTCAAAATTGCCGGGCATGGCCACCACCATTTCGGGTGGTACGGTACTTAGTTTTAAAATGGTTTGTATCAGATGCGCTTGTTCCCGGCGGCGCAAAAGTAGTTTGTCGGCTTTATCACGTTCTTCGTTTTGCAGGTTCTGTAAGTTAGTTTCCAGTTCTGAAAGCAACTTTTCCTGACGTTGTATTTTGCTGGTAATGGATACCAGATCATTTTGTAATGTCGTAAGTTCTTTGCGTAGCTTAGTATTACGTGCTTCAAGCTTCTCTTGTTGCTTGGCTGCGGACTCAAGCGCCTGAATGGTGGATGCAAGGTCGGATTCGACTTTATCTATTTGCTGCGCAAATACTGGGGCAGCTAACATAGCCGTTAAAAGTGCTGTTGCCAGTAATCGGCAATGTTCAGGCATCTGCCGTTTCCATTAAGCCAGCTAAGCGTGAGACGCCTGTCATTTGGCTGGGTTGCTCAAGACCAAGCAGTGCCAATATTGTGGGGGCAACATCGCTGAGTTTTCCCTGAGGCAGTACGGGGGTTTGAGCTTCCCATGCCTGATGCGCAACAATGAAGGGTACGAGGCTTAGCGTATGGGCAGTATGCGCTTGCTGCGTGCTGGCATCTTCCAGCTGTTCAATGTTTCCATGGTCTGCGGTAACCAGCAGGCATCCGCCTTTAGGTAAGGCAGCTTTGGCAAGTTTGCCCAGGCAGGTATCGACGGTTTCTACCGCTTTAATACTCGCTTCCATGTTGCCGGTATGCCCCACCATATCTGGATTGGCATAGTTAACTATAATCAAATCGAAGCGCTCGCTTTCGATTGCCTCCACCAGCTTTTCTGTTACTTCAAAAGCAGACATCTCGGGCTTTAAATCATAGGTGGCAACTTTGGGAGAGGGTACCAAAATACGACTTTCGCCAGCAAATTCATTTTCTGCCCCCGCATTAAAGAAGAATGTAACATGGGCGTATTTCTCGGTTTCAGCAATGCGTAACTGTGTAAGCCCAGCGTTGGCAACGGTTTCTCCCAAGGTGTGGGTGATAGGATCGTTGGCGAATAAAGGCGGCAGAAAGGGCGCGAGTTCTCTGGAATATTCTACCATGCCCATTTGCGCGGCAAAGTTTACGCGCCGCTTGGGAGTAAAACCATCGAACCGATCGTGTACTAATGCGGTAAGAATTTCACGGGCGCGGTCGGCACGGAAATTAATCATGAGTAATCCATCGCCATCTTGCATAGAAGGGGCATTGTTCAAGATGGTTGGAAGTAAGAATTCATCGCTGATATCTTGTGCATAACTTGCTTCGATCGCGGCTTTTGCACTGGGTGCGGTTGCGCCTTGGCCATCTACCATGGCGTTATAGGCTTTTTCTACCCGATCCCACCGTTTATCGCGATCCATGGCATAATACCGTCCACTTAATGTGGCGAATTTAATGAGTTCTCCTGCTTTAGACAATGCATCTTCGCAATGCTGTATATATTGCAAGGCGCTGCGTGGCGGAGTGTCGCGGCCATCTAAGAAGCCATGGATGTAAACGGTAATACCTTCTTTTGCGAGAAGCAACGCTAACGCTACCAGATGATTATGGTGTGAATGTACGCCGCCGGGTGAGAGTAACCCCATGAGGTGACACACATTGTTAGCGTTTTTTAAGTAGTGTACAAAATTCTGAAATGCGGGAATGCTGCGGATCTGGTCGCGTGCAATAGCATCATCTATGCGGGGCAGCTCTTGTAAAACCACACGCCCGCTACCAATATTCATATGACCCACTTCCGAATTGCCCATTTGGCCTTCGGGCAACCCAACATCATGAGCCG
>JAKUPQ010000041.1:16835-20547 GCA_022450665.1 Alphaproteobacteria bacterium
AGCGTACCCATGGGGAAGTTTTGGCTGAGATATTGCCAGTTAGGCGTTTGCGCGTTAGCAATCGCGTTGTCACTTCCGCCTTCACGGCATCCCCAACCATCGAGAATGGTCAATATTACCGGTTTGGGGCAGTTAGGTAAAGGTGGTAGGTTGCGACGCGATGGCATAACGGATTCCTTTGGTGGTTAAGGCAAATTGAACATGATCACCAGTCAGGCCATAATTATAAGCCCAACCGCAATAAGGCGCAAGCGCTTGGCAGCACGAAGAAGCAGAGAAATGCTAGAAAATTTTAAACATCTGTCCATACCGATCAGGATAGAGATAATGCGCGTAGGTTTGGATGGCAACAACATGCACGACATATATCAACAAACTATTGCGAGCGAGCAGAATAACGCAGCTTTCATAAAATGTGGGAGAAGGGGTTTCATGCGCCGGAGGCAAAGGATAATTACGCATGGAAAACTGCATCATTGCGATGTTGAGTAATACACCTTCAACTATTAATAATGCGATATGTTCTAATTTAAACCCCATAATTAAACTTTGCTCTGCAATCCATAATGTAACAGTAAATAGCCATGCAATACGTATAGCCATATCGTTTCGGCCTTCGCGTACATGCCAGCCAAGTACGGCAAAGATCATGCCTAACACGCTGTATTCCAGCAGAAATGCCCCGGGAATATAAAACACCAACATGGCAACCCATAGCATAACTAAATCATTGAGAAGTTTAGGGGTTTTGTTGAGTCTGCCCATGACTATGCGCCAGACCAAAATAGAAAATAGAATGTTTAATGGCAACATATGCACACCGTTTAGTGCATGGCTTGCCAATACAATAAGCGCCCCAAATAACAGCCATTTGTCAAATTGATAACTGCGGCTGTAGCCTACTAAAAACAAAAATATGGGAAATGCGATGCGCCCAACGACACGGAACCATAAAATCTCCGGAAATAAATAGTACCCTATGTGATCAATAACCATGGTAACTATGGCTATGGCCTTGAAAATGTCATAGGTGTTAGGCGTTTTGCCATATTCATAGGTTTTGATGAGTTTGCTCATGGCGGAATACTTATGTTTTTTAGTCGCGATGATAAGGGTGATTCGTGAGTATAGTATATACACGATATAGCTGTTCTGCCAAGAGAGGACGTACCAGCATATGCGGCCAAGTGAGTTTTCCAAAAGATAAAACCAAATCAGCGCGTTGGCGAATGCTAGGATGCAAGCCATCTTGGCCGCCAATAATAAATGTAAATTTGCTGTCGCCGTTTTGCTGCCAATCACCAATTTTTTGCGCTAGCTGAATGCTGGTAATATCTTTTCCGCGTTCATCTAATGCAATAATGCGATGGGTGTCGGTGCAGGCTCCTAACAATAAATCGGCTTCACGTTGTTTGCGTAACTCGTTGGGAAGAGGTTTCTTTTCTTCCAATTCACTTACGGTTATTGTCCATGGTAGGCGTTTGATATATTCATCAAAAAGCTGGGTGGAGAGGGCATTGCTTTTGGCTTTGCCAATAACGGCGAGGGTAATGTGCATGAAAAGTCGCTGTAGGTGATAATAATAATTTTGTCCCCGCCAGTTAAGACGAGGAAGTGAGGCAGAAATGAAACGATAATTTTATCCTTATCACCAAGGGGCGAATATGGTGATGGGATAATGGGTATGCTTCTTTGACCGCTTTAGAAGCGGTGTATGTTTTATCATTGCCTGCTAGCTATCAGCCTACGATTTCGAGGTTGGTGACGGGTAGTGCCACGCTCCACATTTTTTCCAGGTTATACAAATCACGTATTTCCGGGCGGAAAAGATGCACCACAATATCGCCTGCATCCACAATCACCCAATCACAATTTTCTGTGCCTTCGGGGGGAATGGAATACAGCTCTGCTTCTTTCAGATATTCAGATACGCGATCTGCCAGCGTGTGGACATGACGACCAGATAGCCCCGAGGCTATGATCATGTAGTCAGCAATGCTGGTTTTACCTTCAAGGTCGAGAGAAACAATATCTTCGGCTTTGTTTTCATCGAGGATAGCTTCGATACGACGTTTCACCGTATCGGCATGACGTTTGGCCTGTTGGCCGCTTAGAATGGTGGTACCTATAATCTTACCTCCTTTATGAGCGGATCTTATATTTCACCGCCTTTACAGTATGCCCTAAAATTGCTCAGAATCCAAGAGAATTTCGTATTTTTGTGGCAGAAAGTGGGTGCCGTTTGCCATGTATAAAGCACCATGCGGGCAAGGGGGAGGCGGTAAGCAGCCTTGGGCTAACCCGATGTTTCTCATAAGTTCTTGCGGCTTTGCTTCGTAGGGCGCACATGCTGTGTGGGCGGCGATCATATACGGCAATATGCACCATTGAGAAAATATGTCGCCAATGGTGCCATTGGTGCATTTGCGCCAGATTATCTGCCCCCATAAGCCATACAAATCGTACATTGGGATAGGTGCGTATCAGCACTTCCAACGTATCTACGGTGTATTGTGTACCGTGTTGCTGTTCGATATTACTGATATGAATAGCGCTATGCGAGGCAGCAACACGTTGCGCCGTGGCAATCCGCTTGTCGTAACTGGCCATGTCGTCGTGTGACTTTAACGGGTTTTGCGGCGACACCAGCCACCAAACGCTATGTAGTCCCAATGTTTTCATGGCTTCACGGCTTACGGCCACATGGCCTGCATGCGCCGGATTAAACGACCCGCCTAAAAGGCCGATAATGCGTGGGTTGGCCATGTGATTTCCTTTATCGTTGCGCATAAATTACCATGGTTTGCGATGGAGTCAACGCTGTACGCAGCAGCATGGCAATGATATGGATAAGATATGACAGCGATTTTGCGTTTTGCCCCCAGCCCCAACGGGCGTTTGCACCTAGGACATGCCTATTCGGCATGGCTGAATGCGCGACTGGCAAAAAAGCTGGCTGGCAAGCTTTTGTTGCGGATGGAGGATATCGACATCAACCGCTGCTCCGAGCAATTTGCACAGCAATGTCTGGATGATCTTGCATGGCTGGGGTTAACATGGGAGCAACCGATACGCGTTCAGTCACAACATTTTTCTGATTATACGGCGGCGCTGGATGTGCTTAAATCCTGCGGGGTAGTATATCGTTGTTTTTGCACGCGACGGCAAATTGCCGATGCAAGCTCCGCAAGCGACCCCGATGGCGCGCCAATCTATCCGCGTACATGCCATGACCTGAGCGAAGCGGAGGTGAAAACGCGTATCGCAGCTGAGGAGGCTTATGCATGGCGGCTAGATATGCCAGCGGCATTGGCAAAAGCAAGCGCGCCCTTAACCTATATAAAATTTGATGCCGACACATTGGCAGAAAATACCGTTTTAGCCGATCCTGCCCGGTGGGGTGACGTGCTGCTTGTACGCAAAGAAATTCCTACCAGCTATCATTTATCTGTGGTGGTGGATGATGCGTTGCAAGGTATTACCCATGTAGTGCGCGGACAAGATCTGGAAGCTGCCACTGATCTGCATGTGCTGTTGCAAGCCATAATGGGGCTAGGCACTCCACGCTATCATCATCATGGTTTGCTATCCGGTGATGACGGCAAACTGTCCAAAAGAACAGGCAGTGAATCTCTGGCAGATTTGCGGTTAAGTGGAGTGACAGCGGAGGAGGTACGGAGAATAATAGCTGAAATGCATTTATTCTCCGTAC
>JAKUPQ010000042.1:0-3952 GCA_022450665.1 Alphaproteobacteria bacterium
ATGGGCAAGACCGCCAATGCTGCAGCAGAACTGGCACAGGCATTTGCCCGCAAGCAAGCCGAAAAATACTATTGGGCGCTGGTGTTGCGCGTACCCGATGTGGAAGCCGGAATGGTGGATATGTCACTGGCTAAAAAAGCCATTGGTAAAGACAGTAAATATGAAAAAGTGCAGGGTGATGACGATGGCAAAAACGCAGTTACTTATTATCAGGTGATTGACCGCGCCGGTCAAAAGCTTTCATGGGTAGAGCTCACGCCAATAACCGGACGCACCCACCAGTTGCGGGTGCATATGGCGGGTATTGGACACCCTATTCTGGGTGATGGCAAATATGGCGGTAGTGATGCGTTTTTTGAGGGCGATGCAATTGCCAAAAAGCTTCACCTACACGCGCGACGTCTTATTGTGCCATTAAAAGACCGAACGTTGATATTTGAAGCGCCGTTAACGGGGCATATGAAAAAAAGCTGGCAGTTTTTCCAGTTTGAAGAACCAACTATCAAGCGACATATGCTAACTAAGTAGATGCTGAGAAAATATCTATACAGCCTCATGTGCGCGGGATTCCATAATTTCGCGGCTTAAAGCTTCTTTATGCGTTGCCACCCACCATACATTGCCGCAAGGGTCTTTGACAGCGGCGTTTCTGTCGCCATAAAACCTGTCTTCTGGCTCACAAACCGAGGTGCCACCTGAAGCAAGCCCTCGCTCATAATGGCAATCAGAATCCGCCACATATAAATAGATGGTGGAAGGGCTGGCAATATTCTTGTTCTCGCTCAACATCACCATGCCGTCGCCAATGCGAATTTGTGCATATTGAATTATGCCGTTTTTGTTGCGCAATGTTTGTATTTCTTCGGCATCAAAAGCGCGTTTAACAAAATCGAGAACTTTTTGTGCATCATTCACAATGATATACGGTGCAACACTGGGGACAGAATCTGGTTTATAGGTCATGATAGCCTCGCATGTTTAGTGTTGGATACAAACAGCATATAGGTTATGGTGCATTGCATTAAAAATGTATATGGATATGCACGAATGAACAAGCCTAAACATGCTGCAATGCAAAAGCCACAATTGAAGCGGTTTTATGAAGATGTAGCGGTAGAAAAAACTCAAAATGGCTGGCAGATTCTGCTTGATAAACGCCCTATCCGTACACCAGAAAAACACCCGCTAATTGTTCCTACGCAGGCATTGGCTGAGGCGGTAGCAAAAGAATGGGAGGCTCAAAAAGAATTTGTGCTGCCCGACAGCATGTTTCAAATGCAGTTTTCTTGCGCGGCAATTGATTACGCCGCCAATTTCCGAAATGATGTAGAAGCGGAAACGCTGGCTTATATAACGACCGATTTGCTATGCTATCGTGCCTCTGAACCGCCCGAGCTTGTGCAGCGGCAAAATGCGCAGTGGAACACTTGGCTGCATTGGTTTGAAAAGCATTTTGATGTGAAAATGGTGGTGGTTATGGGGATAATGCCCGCCCAGCAATCGCCAGAAACAATAGCAAGTATGGCGCTAGAATTATCGCAACAAGAATGTTTTTTGTTGACGGCAACGTGGCTGGCTGCAAAGTATACCGGATCGCTGATTCTGGCGATGGCGCTGATTAAAAATGCGCTACCCGCCGATGAAGCATTCAAAATTTCACGTTTAGAGGAGCAATACCAGACTGAGCAATGGGGTGATGACGAAGAAGCACATGATAAACGTGTGGTAATGGCCAATGAAATATGTGAATTAGGCCATTTTATTTCGTTATTACAATAAGAAAAAAAACCTGCTTGGTTATGGCTGTCGAATCTGCTAAACAGTGCGTTCACGACTAGGAAATTCGCCTATGACAACCGATCTAAGTCCCATGAGACAAATTGAAATTATCCGCGAGCTGGAATCTAAGCGGGATCGCGCCCGCTTGGGTGGCGGCCAGAAACGTATAGATGCCCAGCATGGCCGCGGCAAGCTGACCGCCCGCGAGCGTTTGGAAGTGCTGCTGGATGCGGGATCCTTCGAAGAATTCGATATGTATGTCGAACATCGCTGCACCAATTTTGGCATGCAGGATAACCAGATTCCAGGAGATGGTTGCGTAACCGGCCATGGCACGATTAATGGCCGCTTAGTCTTTGTATACTCGCAGGATTTTACTGTTATTGGCGGATCGCTTTCGGAAACGAACGCTAAAAAGATCTGCAAGCTAATGGATCAGGCCATGAAAGTGGGCGCCCCTGTGATTGGAATTAATGATTCCGGTGGCGCACGTATTCAGGAAGGCGTCGATTCGTTGGCAGGCTTTGCTGAGATTTTCCAGCGCAATGTGCTGGCATCTGGCGTGGTGCCGCAAATTTCGCTGATTATGGGCCCCTGCGCCGGCGGTGCGGTCTATTCTCCTGCTCTTACCGATTTTACCGTTATGGTGCGCGGCACATCTTATATGTTTGTAACTGGCCCTGATGTGGTAAAAACCGTTACCCATGAGGTGGTTAGTCAAGAAGATTTAGGCGGGGCGGATTGCCATACCTCAAAAACCGGTGTGGCAGATCTGGCATTTGATAACGACATCGAAGCATTGCAACAAGTGCGCCGCATGTTTAATTTTATGCCGCTTTCCAACAAAGAAGAAGTGCCGTATCGCCCCACCACCGACCCTGCTGACCGTGTGGAAATGTCGCTTAATACATTGGTGCCAGCAAATCCAAATAAGCCATATAACATCAAAGAATTGCTGTTCCGCGTAGTCGATGAGAACGACTTTTTCGAAATTCAGCCTGATTATGCAAAAAACGTGGTGATCGGCTTTGGCCGCATGGAAGGCCATACCGTCGGGTTTGTAGCAAACCAGCCCATGTTTCTTGCTGGTTGTCTGGATATTGATGCAAGCCGCAAGGCAGCGCGCTTCGTACGCTATTGCGATGCATTCAGCATCCCTATTGTGACATTTGTAGATGTGCCGGGCTTCCTGCCGGGAACCAGTCAGGAACATAACGGCATTATTAAACATGGTGCCAAATTGCTCTATGCCTATGCAGAAGCTACGGTGCCAAAGGTTACGGTGATTACTCGTAAAGCTTATGGCGGCGCGTATTGCGTGATGGGGCCAAAGCATCTGCGCGGCGATGTGAATCTGGCATGGCCGAGTGCAGAAATTGCTGTGATGGGGCCGCAAGGTGCGGTGGAAATTATTTTCCGTGGCAAGCTTGATAGTCAGGAAGAAACCGACAAACAGGTTGAAGAATATCGCACAAAGTTTGCAAGCCCGTTTGTTGCGGCATCGCGGGGATATATTGATGACGTGATTCGTCCGCAAAATACCCGCTGGCGTATCTGCCGTTCGCTCGCAATTCTGCGCAAGAAAAAAATTGAGAACCCTTGGAAAAAACACGATAACCTACCGTTGTAAGTGATGGAATCTGGTTGCGCTTGGGCGTGGCTTTTGTCTGTTACTAACCACTGTTCACTGGGCATTACTTATGTTTGATAAAATTCTCATTGCTAATCGCGGCGAAATTGCTCTACGGGTGATTTCAACCTGCCGCAAACTGGGCATTAAAACCGTTGCTGTATATTCGGAGGCCGACACGAATGCTTTGCATGTGCGCGAGGCAGACGAAGCGGTATATATTGGCCCATCTCCTGCTGTCCAGAGCTATTTGTCGATGGATAATATCATGGCCGCAATCCATCAGACGGGCGCACAAGCGGTGCATCCGGGATATGGATTTTTGTCGGAAAACGGTGAATTTGCAGAGCGGCTTGAAAAAGAAGGCATCGCATTTATTGGCCCCAGCACTCACGCAATGAAAGTGATGGGCGACAAAATTGAATCGAAAATATTGGCGCGTAAAGCAGGCGTGAATACTGTGCCCGGAACAACCGAAGCAGTGGAATCTGAAGCAAAAGCAAAGAAAATTGCCACGCACATCGGCTATCCGGTCATGATTAA